>JAAZMA010000230.1 GCA_012799055.1 Tissierellia bacterium | reverse complement strand
TTATAGGTCATAGTTTAGGTGGACTATTAGGAAGGGCTTATATGATTTATTTTAATCCTGCTTCTATAGATAAATTAATTATGATAGGCACTCCAAATTTAGGTACAGTAAATGCTTATTATTTCTGGAGTGGTGGCAAACTTCCCTATTCAAAAGTAGAAGACGATATTCTTTATAATGGATTAAAAATGGCATTTATACTTTATTTTAAAATGTTTAAAGATATAAATCATATGGAGGCTTTGAGAAATATGTTTCCTGTAGTGAAGGATTTACTCCCTAGTTATAATTATGGAAACTATTTATTTTATGAGGAGAATGGAAATAAAATAGAAATTCCCATAGAAAACATGAGTGTAAAAAATACTTTCTTAAATGATTTAGAAAAGAGAACTTTAAACCTAGATAGAATATTCACTATAAGTGGCAGTGGAGTATATACCAATAAAGAAATTTTAGTGGAAACAAATCATAGTGAAAAGATAAAATGGAAAGATGGAAAGCCTATAAAATCCTATAAATCTAATTATGGAGATGGTACAGTAACAACTGTTAGTACTTTAGGATATTTAGGTGATAATAATATAGTGCTCAAGGGAAATCACACAAATATTCTATACAAGTCTAAGGATTATTTAGCATCTATTTTGGGGTAAAATTTATATAAGGATATTTATATTGAAATAGTAAAAAAGGAATATTTCAGTTTACTTATAAACATAATGATTTCAAAATTGTTAGGTTATTTTATTATTAAATTTTAATATTAAATAAATTCTTGATAGATTTTGACTATTTTTTACGAAGTATTAAGTGAGAGGGTCTTATCTATATATAAGGAGAAGTGGGAAAGAAGGTGATTATACTGAAAATAACTGAAGAAAATTTTGTATTTTAAATTAGGTGAAATTTTTTCATTATGATATAATGTTTTAAAACATATATTTTACAAAGAAACGTTTTAGCTTGGCATCAATCTTTGCTACTTAATAATGGAATTAAGGTATGAGAAGGAGCCTTCACTAGGGGAAATTTACTACAGAAGGAGGGAATTATGAAGATATTCTCAAAAGATATAAAAAATATACAACCAAGTCAATTGTACATTAGTAGTTCAAAATTATCTAAAGTGGAAGAATATTTAGATTCTGTAAATATAGAAGATATAGATCCCTTGCCTATTAAAAAAATTGGAGAAAATATATTCTTTACTGACGGACATACTAGGGCCTTTGCATTGATGAAAAGGGGGAGAAAGGAAGTCAAGGTTTATTGGGACGAAGATAATTTAGATTGGTTTCAGTATTTAATTTGTTGTGATTGGTGTAATAGAGAAGGTATAAGGAATATTAGTGATCTTGAAGATAGGATCCTTGATGATAAAAATTATCAAGAATTATGGAATAAGAAATGTGATATTATGCAAAAAAGGTCTATAGACAATATGGATTATTATATAGATATAAAAAAAGTCTTAGAGCCTACAGAAAAAATGTACATTTGTGAACTAATCCTAAGAAACTTGTCTAAATGGTTTGGTATAGAAGAAGCAATAAAGGAATACATTCTTGGCGTTAGAGATAAAGTGTTTTTTGTAGCTTATATA
>JAAZMA010000253.1 GCA_012799055.1 Tissierellia bacterium | reverse complement strand
CGGACAAAGCACTAGCTTTAATAATGGCGTTTTCTTTTAAAGTATCTCCTGTTTCCTTAATTTCTAAATCTCCTAAGCCTAAATCCTTTTTAGATACTATATTTATTTCAAAATTTTTAAATATATTTTTAATTTCTTCCACTTTATTAGGATTTCCTGTGGATAATATTAATTGTTTTCCCATAATATATCTCCTAACACTTCTCTTTGCTTTTCTATTAATTCTTTATTACCCTTTTCAGCTAAGTCTAATAAATTAATTAATTCTTCTCTAGAAAAAACATACCCTTCCCCAGTACCTTGTATTTCTACAAATTTATTATCATCTGTCATTATTATATTCATATCCACTAAGGCCTTATAATCTTCTTCATAACATAAATCTAATATGGGAATATTATCCACTATTCCCACAGATATTGCTGCTAAAAAATTAGATATGGGTATACTTTCTATTTCTCCTTGTTTATGTAGCCAATTAAGTGCATCTACTAAGGCTACAAAACCACCAGTTATAGATGCAGTTCTTGTGCCTCCATCGGCTTGAATTACATCACAGTCAATCCAAATAGTTCTTTCTCCAATTTTCTCCAAGTCTACAACTCCCCTTAGAGACCTGCCTATTAATCTTTGAATTTCTTGAGTTCTACCTTCTATTTTTCCTCGAGCTGCATCCCTTATTTTTCTATGTTCCGTAGAACCAGGTAACATGGAATATTCTGCAGTAATCCAACCTGTATCTGTACCCTTTAAAAATGGGGGAACCTTATCTTCAACCATAGCAGTACATATTACCTTAGTATCTCCCATTTCTATTAATACAGAGCCATGGGGATGTTTTAAATAATTTCTAATAATTTTTACATTTCTCAATTGGTCATAAGCCCTATTATCAATTCTTTTCATTTTAACACTCCTAAATTTCTTATTCCATCTTGTACTATTTCATTCTACCAAATCTTTATCCTTTTTTCTATATTTTAAACTAGTTTCTTAAGTTTATACTAAAAAAATTGGGACAGAAGATTTATCATCTACTGTCCCATAATTTAATATTCATTGGCAAAGGCTGGAATAGTCATATTTAAATAAAAATCCATTCCCAGCTCTGTTAAACTTTTCCCATCTATAAGTAATTCCACTTTCTCTATTTCTTCAAATTCTGATAAGGTTAGTCCTATGTTTTTTAGCATATTACTAAATACTTGGCTATCCCTTGGTGGATCTCCATAATCAAAGGATATGTCTATATAAGCTACACCATCCTTAATATCTACTCCATGAAAACTAGTTCCATCTGGAATATGAGAACCTAAGCCTAATTCTTGAAATGGCCCATCAAATAAAGTTTCCA
The DNA here is from genome assembly GCA_012799055.1 of Tissierellia bacterium. Classification (GTDB taxonomy): domain Bacteria; phylum Bacillota; class Clostridia; order Tissierellales; family Tepidimicrobiaceae; genus JAAZMA01. The sequence goes on along the minus strand of JAAZMA010000253.1, from coordinate 1,973 downwards.
ATGCAGTATATATATTAGGCGCTGGGGCCAAAGTAGGTATGGTTACAGGAACAAAATATTCATAATCCTCTTCAAAATGATTCCCCTTATAATATACTACTACCTTAGATCTAGAATCATCTAAATCTCCTACTAAATTTATATTCTCCCTTTTAATGGGATTAGCTGCAATAGTACCAAATTTAAAATTAGCTAATTCCCCATTTACTAAAATTTCAACCTGATTAATTGCTGGAAATTCTGTTAAAGTATAGACTATACCCTTTATTAGACTTTCCTCTTCCTTTTCTGTTTCATAATTCATCACTTCTTCTGTGAAATCTACTTTACATATTCCTGTTTCTTCATTTACAGCCATTCCCTTTATTTCAGTGCCTGCTGGTATTATAGGGCTTAAACCAGTATATTTTAGACTTTCTCTTAATTCAGATGAATCTATCATATTGTTTAAGGCAGATCGAGCAATTCCTTCTTCCCATGGAATTTTTCTCATTAAAGGTACTAATAGCCCTTGTTTATCTCTAAAATATAGAACAGTTTTTCTCATGCCATCTTCCTCTGCTATTTCAAAATCATATTCATCAGAACGTATTATTTCCATATCTTCTTCTTTAGTAAATAATTTTTTAAAGCCATTATTTTTCCTACAGCCAATAATACTAATACCTATTGCTATTATTAAAATCCACAACAATATTTTTCTATTGTCCATCCCTAAACCTCCCCATGTTTTTATTACATTATATTAATGGGAAAGTGAGACTATGATTATTTTATTAGTCCAAGACATAAAAATAAGACGACTAGTATTTAGTCGTCTAATATATTTCAAAATATCTTTCAATTCCCTTTACAATAGATTCTACCATTAAATTTTGATATTCTTCTGTTTGAAGTAATCTTGCCTCATCTAGATTAGTTAAAAATCCTGTTTCTATTAACACTGCTGGCATATTTGTTTCTCTTACTACTACAATATTTGGACTAGAAATTAATCCTCTATTTGGAGCATTAGTACCCTTTGTAATTTCATCCATCATTATTCTAGCTAAAGCCAATGTTTCTTCCTTCTTTACATTGGTTTTATCATGTGGATAATATAATACTTGTATGCCTGTTATACTACTATTATTATTGGAATTAGCATGAATACTAATAAATAAATCTGCTTCAACTTTATTTGCAATATTTGCCCTATCATATAAACCTAAAGTTGAATCTTCATATCTAGTCATTATAGTAGTGTAGCCTTTTTCTTGTAAAACTTCATTTAGTTTTAAAGATATTGAAAGATTTACATCCTTTTCATAAACATTATTTTGGACTGCACCAGGTTGACTACCTCCATGGCCTGGGTCTATTACTATTATTCTGTCAGAAGGATTAATATTACTATCCCTTTTTATGGATAGGGTTATCTGTTCATCCATATTTCTAGATAATATTTGGTATTCAGCACTTCTTACAAAATTTATAATAATATATGCCTCATCCCTTACTTTTTTTATTGAAATGTCCCTAATCAAGCCATCGTTTATTGCTACTGTACCTTCTACTAAATCTAAATTTTCTAAAGGAAGATTAATAGTCATTATTTTTAAATCACTATCATATTGTACATCATAATGTGTTTCCTTATTGGCATTAATAGATACTATTCTATTAGCCCCTTCCGTGGAATAGTTTAAAATCTCCCAAATATTCTCCTCTGGAATAATAATTAATTTATTCCCATCTCTATCTATTTTTATCTCTGGCTCATTTACTCCATCTTTAATATCTAATACTACTCGAACTATTTTATCATTTGGATTATAATTATTGTCTGGATTAAATTGAGCTACTCTAACTCTTTTTATAAATCCTAATTCATAGTCATAATTATAATCTATTGTATCTTCTAAAAGAGAATCCTTAATATCTATTACTATTCTATCTGGATTTTTAAGCTCCATAGTATTAATAGATACCTT
>JAAZMA010000065.1 GCA_012799055.1 Tissierellia bacterium | reverse complement strand
CTTAAGGGTTTTAATGTTTCTGTATTATACCAATTGTATAAATGTCCTTCCCATTTTTCCATTTTTTCTATGGATTTAATGCACAAATCAATTAAATCTACCATTTCCTTTGTAGTAATAAAACCTAAATCACGACTAGATAAAATGGATATTAAATAAAAGCCAATATTAGTGGGAGAAGTTCTATTGGCTACACCATTATAGGGATATTCCTGGAAATTATCTGGTGGCAAAAAATTATTTTTTTCATTGGCAAAATCCCTATAGTATTTCCAAGTATCTTTGGCAATTTCCCTAAGTAATAATACATCTTCTTCTTTTATTTTAATATTTAAAGAATATTCTTTAGATATTAAATAAGCAAGTATTGGTCCAACCATCCAAAATAGGGCAATAATTATAGATAAATTTAAATTTTCTATTCTATATCTATAAGTGAGAAATACTAATAATATGGATAAAATAATATTTTCTTTCATTTTAATAAAATTACTATAAATATTGTTTTTCAGCCTTTTTTCCATATCAAAGGCTGTGGTCCATTCTAATAAATTTTTCTTAGAAATATATACTCTATATAGGGTCCTAATTACAGCATCTAAAAGCATAATAGCTTCATGGGGTAAAAAAACAAAGGCTAATATCCCTTGATAAATATAAGTTTTATATCCTAGTATTAAATTACCATTTAATTTCATTTTTTGTATCTTAAATCTTTTATAAAGAATAGATTCTAAAATCATATTAATAATGGGAAATAAAAGATTTATTAATACTAGACTTAAATATAAATAAATATTTCCTGGGAAAAAAATTATGGCGAAAAATATAATTAAAAGTAGAAAAGTAGATAATAAACTTCTACGGAAATTATCAAATATTTTCCACTTAGAAAGGGAATTAATTTGCTCTCCATAATCTCCATATAGCCACTTAATTAATTGCCAATCGCCTCTAGTCCATCTATGTTGCCTCATTATATAGGAATTGTATTTTTCTGGATACCCATCTACTAATTTTATATCTGTGGCTAAACCTACCCTAATATAGTTTCCCTCCAATAAATCATGACTAAGAACAGTATTTTCTGGAATACTATCCTTTAGTATTCCTTGAAATACTTCTAAATCATATATGCCTTTTCCCGTAAATATTCCCTCTCCAAATAAATCCTGATATATATCAGAGACAGCCATACTATAGGGGTCAATTCCTCCTGCTCCTGCAAAAATCCTAGTAAATAAAGACTTATTACTACTAGCCATATCTATTATTATTCTAGGTTGAATTATTCCATAGCCTTCCAACACTATATTTTTCTCCCAATCTACTACTGCCCTATTAAGGGGATGGGCAATGGTGCCAATTAGTCTCTTTCCCTCGTTTATGGGAAGGATTGTATCTGCATCCAATGTAATAATATATTTAATTTTCCCCTGTAAATTAGATATATCTTGGGAAATAATATTAAAACTAGTCTCTTCCCCCAATAATAAATTATTAAACTCTACTAAAGCACCTCTTTTCCTTTCCCAGCCCATATACTTTTCTTGAGTTTTAGAATAACTTCTTTCCCTATGAAAATAGTAAAATCTATTTTCTCCATATTTTTTATTTAATTCTTCAACTAGTTGTAAACCTTTATAAATTATTTTTTCGTCTTCTTCTGTGCTTTTTCTATCTCCATCTTTAAAGTCTCCTACTATCCCAAAGTATATATTTTCATCTTTATTGGAAAGATAATGGACTTCCAAACTTCCCATTAATTCCTCTACCCTATTTTCATCGCTTAATAAAGTGGGTATTACCACAAAAGTAGAGTATTCCTCTGGTACTCCCTTTATTAAATCTAATTTAGGTAAAATACTAGGTTTGTACTTTTTAGAATAAATATTATTAAATATATTTATGGAAATACTCAATACAGGTATGAAAACAGTTAAAAAAGCCAATAGGCCTAAAAATACATTGGCCCTATTATATGTATATATAAAGATACTTATAGATACAAATATGGTCAAAAGTAAAATAGGTAAGTAATAAGAAGAATATTTCTT
>JAAZMA010000337.1 GCA_012799055.1 Tissierellia bacterium | reverse complement strand
TATTTAATTATATCTTTAATGCTAAGTTTATTAATGCTGTTTTTAGTTTTTTATTTTCATTAATTAACTGTTGCATATGTTCTTGTTGTCGAAAATACTCTTGCTCATAGTCTATTCGACAAGTTTTTGCAACCTCGTAGTCTTTACGCTCCTTTAACTCCTGCTCTTTGGCAAGTAATTCATTAAGTCTACTTTTACTAATTCTCTCATACGATTCTGACATTGTTTTTCTCCTTTTTAACAAAATCTCTATTTTAAATCAATGTCTGGTTCATTGGGCTTCTCTGAAGTGTCAATAAGATCATCAAAATACTTTTTCACAGATTCGTCTCTTGAAACACTATACACAATCATTTCTTGCAACCATGCAGTCTCTGGCATATCATTGAGAATATTATATAATCCAGCAAAAGCATTAGCGAAACCTAGTAAATAATATTGATAAGAAGAAGTCTGTTCAAACAATTTGCCATGCAGTTCTTCTATCTTGGTGATGCGTTTCCATTTTTTTAAGAATTCCATCCTGATAAATTCCCCCTTTTAAAACTCGCACTTTAATTATTTTTCATCTAACAACCCAACTTCCATGGTTGGCATACATCCGTATTCGGATGTCTCTTTTGATTTTTTTGCCACCCTTTTTAAAACGTCAGCTTCTACATTGTTCAACTCCATGTCAAAAATCGTTGAATCATCGCACCCATTCAAAGATATCCTATACATCACCATCAACACATCCCTTTAAAATTTATAATTTAATATCTTCTATTTTCCATATCTTCATCGCTAATTTCTCTTTCTTCTACCTTATAACCTAGCAAATCCAGTAACTCTATCCAATCCCAACTATTTAAACGATGACCTTCTGCTTGAAAATCTTCACCCAAATTGACTCGCAATATCTCCCAGTCGCCACACTCACAAGTTATTAATTCAATAAACGGTTTGCTCAAAGCAACCTCTCCTCTCTATTTAAAACCTGTATTTTATCATCCTTTTATATTAATATTATATAGTATTTCTAAAACACTTCTATAAAATCTAACTGAAAACTTTCTTTGTCATCATCTAATGTTATTCCCCAATTATCGTATTTACCTTTCCATTTATCTTTATAAGAATCAATAAGAAAAATATCTGCATAAACATCATTGTTTTCAATACAAATATTACCTTGAATATAACCTATTATTTTTGAATTACCGAGTGGATTAGCAAATTGCACAATTGGTTTATTAACAAAGCTATCTAACGAATCTTTAACCATTGTTTCAGTTATAATAAGGTCATTTTCAGTTTTACCTATGTTCATTATTAACTGCTTTTTTAGTATCATTAATCCCATCTCTCTCTCTTCGCTCAAATTCTTCAATATACGCAAATTTCTTAATATAGTTTCTTCATCTGCATCAGGAATAGATAAATTACTAATTATTTCTTGTATTCGGTCATGTGTCCTATGGTTAATTAAATTTCACTTTAATCCCACTCTCCATTATTTTTAGATTCTCCATAAATTAATTTTGTCTTAGGTATAAAACTATCTTCATCATTTGGTCTACAAGGATTATACTGCACTTTATATCCCATTACTTTCATTTTATCAATATATTCATTTCTTACTCCTATAAAAGCTTTACTAAAATCACCATGACCACAACAACAACCAGTAGTTTTAACTCCCATTTCCCATAATCGTATTATTTCAGGCAATAAACATTTGTCTATTGATACACATTTTGGTCTTCGTTGTGATTCGTCTTCCCATTCAAATTTTACTTTCCAAGGAAGATAAATAGCATAAGCACAATATCCTGTACCAAATGGAATTTCATTACATTTCATAATTT
>JAAZMA010000292.1 GCA_012799055.1 Tissierellia bacterium | reverse complement strand
CCTTTGCCATAAATTACAAAATCTCCATTGCTTAAATTTTTTCGATTATCTATTGTTGAAATTTTGTTTTTATCTATAATACTTAATCTATTAATATCCAATAATTTACTTTCAGTAACATTGTGTATTACATAAGAGTTATTTATATTTATAGTCCTAGGAGATGGAGAGTTGTAGTCTACTACATAAAAATCTTTTTCATTAAATTCCCCTTCTCTTTCAATGGAAAACCAAGTGGTTCTCAAATTATTTGCACCAAAAATCTGCTTATATTGAGACTCACTTAAAATCTCCTCGCCATATTGGCCTAATACTTTAATTCTTAAAACCCTACCTGAAGGGGTTCGTTCTACTACTTCTATTTTTAAGGGATATCCTATATCTATACCATTATTTATTAATCTTTTAGATAGTTCAGAAGAATTTATAGAAAATGACCAATTACTATTAGTAACTCCTTCAGAATACTTATCCTCTACCCCAATTAAGTAAGGAAGATAGCCACCCCAAACTTCTTTTGAATCCCTAGTATGTCCACCACTATTAGAATGATATACTGCATCTATAATCTCACCATAATACTCTATCACCATACCATAAGTTTCGTCTACTGCTTTATTTGTTCTTTCATGTTCCCCAGCCATTCCACCATACACTTGACAATGGGTAGTGTCACAAAGATTGTATCCTTCTCCAATATGCTTATTAATATTATGTAATGCATAAGTTCTAGATGCAATTGCTTGAGCCTTTAAGGCCTCCATATTAAAATAGGCAGGCATTTCCCTAGGTATTACACCATATAAATATTCTTCTAAACTTAAATAATTAATTGGAATTATTTCATTTCCATGAGTTTTAAAAAATATATATCCTCTATAATAATTGTCTTCTACTTTTATTATACTATTATGTCCATTAGAAGAACCAATTACTATATCCTCATAATCTTCTAAGTAAAATAAATCTTCGTATTCATTAGAAATAATTAATTCTCCATTAACTAGATTAATCCTTAAATTATTAGCATTTAAATCTGCAATTTCTCTAGATAAGTTATCTTTGTAGTAAATAGAAAAACCTTCTTCACTATAAAGGTTTATGGAATATTTATTTTTAATAGGTCTACTAAGTTTAATATTAATATATTTAGGCTTAGAAGAAATTCCATTTGCATAATTAATATCAAATAAGTTTATTAAAGTAAATAGTATTAAAAAAACTATTAAAGATTTTTTCTTCATATTATCCCCCTATTTTTTAAAGATATTTAATATTAAAGTTAAAATTAAACTTATGATTAATGTAGATACTATGGGAAAGAAAAAAGTAAAATTGCCTTTTTGAATAAAAATATCACCTGGTAATTTTCCTAATCCAAATTTTTCTCCTAAAATTAAAACTCCCCCTACTATAATCATAATTAAGCCTATATTTATGAACAATCTTCCAAAAGGTTCCATATACTCACCTCTATTTTTCCTTAAACTCTTTTTTAAAATGATTATAGGCCTTTTCAGTAACTATTCTGCCTCTTGGAGTTCTATTTATAAAGCCTATCTGCAATAAATAAGGTTCATAAACATCCTCTATGGTTGTTCTTTCCTCCCCAGTAGCAGCAGATAAAGTATCTAGCCCAACAGGGCCACCATGAAAATTTTCTATCATAGAAAGAATTAATTTTCTATCTACTTCATCAAGGCCTAGTTCATCAATTTCTAACATTTCCAAACCTTTTTCTGCCACTTCCCATGTAATAATTCCATCTTCCACTACTTGAGCATAATCTCTTACTCTTTTTAATAATCTATTGGCTATTCTTGGCGTTCCTCTAGATCTTTTAGCTATTTCCATAGCGCCTTTATCATCTATTTCTATATTTAATATACTAGCAGAACGTTTAATAATTTTTTTAAGACTATAATCATCATATAAATCTAAATTTAACATTACCCCAAATCTGTCTCTTAATGGGGATGTTAATAGACCAGCCCTTGTAGTGGCACCAATTAAAGTAAATCTAGATAAGTCTAATCTTACAGATCTGGCACTAGGCCCTTTACCTATTATTATATCTAATGCAAAATCTTCCATAGCTGGATAAAGTATTTCCTCCACAGTTCTGTTTAATCTATGTATTTCATCTATAAATAGTACATCATCTTCGCCTAAATTCGTTAGTATACTTGCTAAATCACCTGGTCTTTCAATGGCAGGGCCTGAAGTTACTCTAATATTGACTCCCATTTCATTGGCTATAATATTTGCTAAAGTAGTTTTACCTAAGCCAGGAGGCCCAAATAATAATACATGGTCTAAGGGTTCTTGTCTTTCTTTTGCAGCTTGAATAAATATTTTCAACTTCTCTTTTGCCTTATCTTGCCCTATGTATTCACTAATCCATTTTGGCCTTAATGTAATTTCATTTTCCATATCTTCTCTTTGTATTGAGCCTGTAACTATTCTATTCTCCCTATTATCCATTATATCTAAAACCTCTTCCTATTTTTTTGATAATTTTTTTAGACTTTCCCTAATTATTGATTCAGTATCCAAATTATTTGTATCTATCTTCCTAATTACTCTAGATATTTCCCCTCTAGTATAGCCAAGAGACATTAAACCATGGATTGCAGCATTTATATCATTCCTATCTTCTATATCAATATCATCTACTATAATTTCATCCCCAATTCTATCTTTTAATTCTAATACAATTCTACCTGCTGTTTTTGCTCCAACCCCTGGTGCATTACATAGTGTATCTATATCCTCATTAATAATGGCATTTCTTATTTGATTGGGAGTTAATGTAGACAAAGTTCCCAATGCTATTTTAGGACCTATTTTAGAAACTAATAAAAGTAAATTAAACATTTCCAGTTCTTCTTGGCTTACAAAACCGTAAAGATATACTCCATCTTCTCTTAAATTAAAATAGATATACATAGTTCTAATTTCATTTAATTTTAATGTAGATATGGAGTTTTGAGAGGTAAATATTTTATATCCTATACCATTATTATCTAATACAATATATTCCTCCTTAATTCCAACCACTTTTCCCCTTATGTATTCATACAAGTTTTATCACCCTTTATTATTTCATTATAAACATATCTTTGAAATTTAAGCAACTACTATGACATATAGCAACAGCTAGTGCATCTGCTGCATCATCTGGTTTAGGAATCTTTTTTAAATTCAATAATAATTTTACCATTTCCTGTACCTGACTTTTTTCTGCCCTTCCATAACCTACAACTGATTGTTTAATTTGAAGTGGAGTATATTCATAAATATCTTTTCCTTTATTTATGGCAGCTAAAATTTCCACTCCTCTTGCTTGTCCCACTTTTATAGCAGTTTTTACATTTTTATTGAAAAAAAGTTCCTCCATAGCCACATCGTCTGGATTGTATTTGTCTATTAATAGAGACAATTCTTCATAAATTATTTGTAATCTCTCAGGATGATTAGTATCTGCATCTGTAGTAATACAGCCATAATCAATAACCTTATATTTGTTTCCCTTATATTCAATTACACCATAGCCTACAATGGCTAAACCAGGATCTATTCCTAATATAATCATAGTCTACTCCTTCCAAAATTTCTATATCTTATTTTAACATATTTCTAAAGAAAAAACTAAGTTAGTTCCCTAACTTAGTTTTTTACGATATAAAGTTTTCTAAAACATCTGATAATTCTTCTTCACTATCTACTACAATTCCATTTATTAATTTCTCTTGATCTACTTCTTTTAAAAGGGAAATTGGATAATCCCTAAAAACTTTATCTAAATACTTTCTACCATCCTCATCAATGCCATAAATTGCAATATATCCATCAGAGACTCCAATAATATAGTGATTTGGGCATAAATGATTTCTTTCTTCTCTTAATACAATTTCTTTAATTGAAAAGGATATAAGCTTAATATTAGGATAATTGTTTTTTATATATTGGACAAATTGTTTTTCTGTCATATTTATAATTTCATCATCTGCACTTTTCAATTTAGTTATATTATGATTACAACTAGAATAATATGTTTTTATCACCATAGATGTATTTGGAGAAATAGTCTCTTCTTCTTTTAATATCTCCAAATCCAAATTTCCATTATTATCTTTCTTCCCATGATTTTCTTCAATAGTCAATTGTTTTTGACTTACCCTATAATTCATTACTTTATATCCAATTGTAAAGCTTAATAAAAATAAAACTCCAGCAAATAAAATAATTAAAACTGTTTGTCTTTTCACCAAATATCCCTCCAGTACTATCTAAAGGGATATTTTTCCCAATTTTAATTATAATTATACATTTTATGCTATTTTGATATATCTCCTATTTTAAACCCTGCTCTACTTATTTTATCTATTAAATCTTCAGGATTATTTGTATCAACTCGTAAAATCACTCTATATACTCCTAGTACTTTAGCATCCATAACTGCAAAATTCATAATATTAATATTTTCTTTACGAATAACTTCAGTTAACCTAGCTAATTGTCCAGGTGTATCAAACATATTGACAACAATTTTTGTTCCTTTATCAAATCCAAACACTTCTGAAAAAGCATTAAAAATAGAGAAATGAGTTAAAATTCCAACAAATTTTTCCCTATCATTAAATACAGGTAAAAATGGTGTTCTCAATTCCTTTAGCAAATATGAAGCATTTTCTATTAATTCATTTTCTTTAATAGATTTATAATCATCATTATATATGTCCTTTACTTTAATTTCTGTTAAAAAGCCCTCTTTATTTTGAATTTGAGATTCAAAAAAATACCTATAAATAGCCTCTTTCATTAATATGCCTTTAAATTCTTCACCATCAAATACAGGTAATGATAAAAAATCCCCTTGTTCAATTTTTTCTAATGCACTACCTACATTTTCATTTAAGTCTAGAGTAGTTAATTTTTCTTTTGGTAACATGTGGTTTTTTACATACATATAATTTCCCCCTTTAAATAATATTTGTTCCTCTCCCCATTAACGATACCGATTTAAAACTCTGTCATTTACCCCATACCAAGAAGCATTTCCAAAAGACATTATGGCATTTTTTGTTATAGTTTTAACTATATTATTATAAATTTTATTTAATTCAACTAAAGATAAATAGGGTTCCTCTTCTTTAATATTCATTTCATTAGAATCACATTCTATAGTTAATTGTTTATCAGTGTATTTATCTAAATTATATATTTTATTTTTAATTACTTTTTCACAATATGTATGTATTGCTTTTCCCAAAGTATTAGTTTCTTTTTCCTTATTTTTTATTTCAATTTCAAAATCCTTTTTAATTTTTTCTATTTCCTTAAAGCTAGTACTATGATGAAATAAAAAATTATTGTCATAAATCTCTACTATAGAACAATATTTAAGTGCTGCATCCTCTAGTATATTTACCCATTTACTATTATAATATCCATATTTATAGCCTTCTAAATGCATAATTAATTCAAGTCTATCAATATCTTCGTGAATTAAGAGAACAATATTATTAGAAATTAACTGTCGACTTTTTTTATAAACCAATAATCTTCTTATCTTTTTTCTTATTTCTTGTGTAGTTATATATTTAGGACAAATATTTACCATATTATCTTCTAAATCATACAGGTTTAGGAGGATATGTATAGAATTTATATCATTATTATATAAAAAATTATGTTTTAAACCATCGTAGATCTGAACAAGATCTTCTTTTGCTAAAATCAAATTATATCCCTCCCTTTAGCAATTGTTTCCAATTTATTAGAAACTTAAACCTATTATCGGTAACTTTATGACAGTATATAATATTATACTACATAATTTTTAATTTTGGTATAAAAGTTACCTTTTTATTGGAGAGATTTAGTTAAAATCTTTATTAAAATTTCATAATCCATATTTTGATCCAATTTATAAGTTCCTACCCTAATTTTTTTTTCTAAATTTTTTTCCTTAGCAAATTTATGAAAATCTTGTTCATTCTCTACTATTCCTAATAATGAAAGTTTATTAGAGACTTTTTCTAAGGAATCCCCAGGTTCAACTACTAGTACTAATTCTTTTTCTATTTCATCTTGTGATGCTGTTTTAGTCTCATCTAACGGCTTTGTTTCTTCCTTAGAAATATTTATACTGTCTTTTACAAATACCATGCCTAGCTCCTTGGCAGAAGATATGATTTCTTCTTCAGTATATTCCTTATATTCTATATTAGGATTAAAAGAATATAAGGCATTGGTTATAATAATTCCAATTCCTAAGCCTAAAATAAAATAGGGTAATTTAAACTTGTCTAACATATTTCTTCTCCTTTAGCTTTTGATTATATTTTACCCTATTTTACTCTTAAAGTAAAAATATATTATTTTCTTTACATTCTTTAATTATATCCTCTGTCCAAACTGATGCTTGCACTTCCCCAATATGTCTTTTTTCTAAGAAAAACATACACATTCTAGACTGACCAATTCCTCCACCAATTGTTTGAGGTAGTTTATCCTCTATTATCATTTTATGATAGGGTAATGTCATTCTCTCTTCAGCAGAGGCTAATTTTAATTGGGTTTTTATACTTTCCTTATCTACCCTTATACCCATGCTAGATAATTCAAAAGCTTTTTTTAATACTGGATTCCAAAATAAAATATCCCCATTTAATTCCCAATCATCATAATCTGGAGACCTGGTATCATGGGGAATTCCTGAATTTAATTTTTTGCCTATTTTCATTAAAAACACTGCCCCATATCTTTCACATATTAAGTCCTCTCTTTTTTCTGGACTCTCATTAGGATACATGTTCTCCAGCTCTTGAGAAGTAATAAAAGTAATTTCATCTGGCAATTTGTAGCTTAAAAATGTATATATAGAATTAATTTTTCTCTCAGTGGATTGGAAAGTCTTGTAAATAATTTCAACAATTTCCTTTAAAAATTTTTCATTCCTATCTTCTTTACTAATAATCCTTTCCCAATCCCATTGGTCTACATAAAGTGAATGAGTAGCATCTAATACTTCATCAGGCCTTATGGCATTCATATCTGTATATAATCCTTCTCCTAATTGAAACCCATACCATTTTAGTGCCATTCTTTTCCATTTTGCCAAGGATTGCACTATTTCCAAATTCTCATTATATTTCCCCATTGTAAAAATAACAGGCTTCTCTTTTCCAGATAAATTGTCGTTTAGACCAGTATTGGATTTTACAAACATAGGTGCAGATACTCTTATTAAATTTAGATTTTTAGCTAATTCCCTTTCAAAAAAATCCTTTATTGTTTTTATTGCTACTTGAGTTTCTTTAATATTTAACTTTGTCATTTTCTCCCTCCTATAAATAAAAAAACCTTCCATCCAAAGGACGAAAGGTAAATTTCGCGGTACCACCTTAATTAGCATAGGCTCACTTAATCAGTACGGAAAATTTTCGATACTGTATAGCTTTTAACGGGCTATAGCCGTCTAAGTCTACTTTCTAGTAATAAACTAGATTTGGATTAGAAGCTCTGAGATGTTCTTCATCTATAATTCCATATTGGGTTTCCACCAATCCCCAACTCTCTATAATTTCCTTATAGATTACTCTTCTCTTCATTGCTTTAAATAATTATTATATTATTATAGCATTATATTACAGTATCTAAATAAAGTCAATCTTTTTATTCTTCTTTATCTATTAAGGATTGAAACATATTGTCTATATAGGCTTTTCTCTCTTTAGTTTCTAATTCATTTATAATGAATTTATTGTCTAAATACTCCACAATGTCACCTTCTTTAATATTTTCAGGGAATAATTCTATATCAAAACTTAAATTACCATCTTTTAATTCTAGTACCACCTTATCCCCCTCAAGCCTATCAACTATACCTTTCACTTAACCCCCTCCTGTTTAATGCATTTTTCATGTGGTTTATATCCATTTTTAATAGCCTCTTCCAAAGAAGAAAATTTAATTTGATTTTCCTCTTTTGGTAAATGACTACAATTCTTTGTATGTACCACTTTAGTGTTTTTGTTTCCAATAAAATAATCTTTATTGGCCCTTATTTTATTATTTTTATCCACTGGAATAATTTCATCCCCATTTGATATAAATACAATATCCCCTAATTCATCAGTTCTTAAAATTTTTCCTTCTGTTTTTTCAAGTCTAGATATTACTTCTTTGTGGGGATGCCCATAAGTATTGTCCCTTCCCACGCTTATTACATAGTATTCAGGATTTACTATATCTATAAATTCATCTATTGATGAAGTATCGCTACCATGATGCCCTATCCTAAGTATATTGGCATTTAAATTGTAATTTCCATTTATTATATCTAGTTCTGATTCTCTTTCTGCATCTCCTGTTATTATAATAGAATTGTTTTTATATTCTACTTTTGTAACTATGGAATAATTATTGGTGTTTTCATAATTATCCCTATTGGGAGCTAATATAGTATATTTAAGATTCCCTTCATCTAATATTGCATTTCCACCCTTTGCTATATTGATTTTTAAATCTTTAGCCTGCATTTCTTTTAATAACTCTTCAAAAATACGAGTATTTGCAGTTCTATTTGGCATATAAACTTTCCCAATTTCGAAAGTTTTTACAATCTTAGGTAGCCCACCTATATGATCTTCATGAGGATGAGTTGCTATTAAATAATCTATTTTTTTAACACCTTGTTCTTTAAGATATTTTACCACCTTTTCTCCATTATTTCTAGTCCCAGCATCAATTAAAGAAATTTCCCCATTGGGAAATTCAATTAATGTACTATCTCCTTGGCCAACATCTATAAAATGAACTACTAATTTCTCATTATAATTTTCCTCTGATATTATAGTATCTAGTTCACAAGCCCCTAAAAAAACACTAATTATTATAATTAAAAATAATAATAAAGATTTTCTTATTTTTTTCATAAACTCTCTCCTTGTATAATAGTTTGGAACCATTTGTAAGAGTTCTAAACATAATTATTTTATTTTAAAAAATAAATTTTTACTATATTTTGATTTGTATTAATACTATAAGCATATTTGTTTATAGTAATTTTATTGGAATTATTTATTACTATATTGTTAATTGTAGATGGAATATTATATGTTTTTTCATCATAATCTAGTATTTTTAAAGAAATTTCATCTTTATTATTTAGCAATGCAGATTTTACCTTATTATAAAACTCGGTATAATTAAAAACTATTAATTCATTGTAATAATAATAATTGTATTTATCTGAATTGCAAATAGGATATTTATCCCTATTCCAATTATGAGTTTTTTCAATATCTTTATCTTTTAGATTAAAATAATCATAAATTATAGTATCTGTCCCATCATCAGTTACAGGATCATCCCAGGTGGCATCAATATGATAATAATCTCCATCAATATTTACTATATTCCAAGCATGATTTTCTCCATTGGCACTACCTACTACTATCATAGACTCAATATCTAAATAGTCTAAGAAATATTTCATAGTTTTTGCATAGCCCTCACATACAGCTTTACCCTTAATTAATACCCCATAAACAGTATAAGATTCACTTGGAATTTTTTCACCATTAAAATGTCTTGTATCATATTGAGTATTATTGATTATAAAATCATGAATGGTTTTTACCTTTTCATAATGGGACATATTATTATCAATTATTTTAGGAATTATTTCATCTCTTTTCTCCTTAATTATTTTTTGATGAACTTGCTTTTCTTCTATTGGTTTACTGTATTTTGGTGTAAAAATGCCATTGGAATATTTTCCACTGGTGTAATACATAATCTCAGGATTATCCAGCAAAACATCTTCTACAATGTCAAAGAAATTATCTCTATTTTCTCCTAACAAATTTTCATCTACTTTTATACTTGTTTTTCCTTCCAAAAGTCCTTTTTTAATTGTTTCATATATAGAGTCTTTTTCTTTTTCTTCAGATTTGAAAATATTCTCAACTATATTATCTATATTATTAGCATCATAATCTATATTAGTATTAACTTCTTCTTTTGTATAATCTTTAAAAATTTCTTTAATTATATTAGTTAGTTTAAATTCATTGTTTATTATGGCAAAAAATAGTAATGATACTATTATTAATTCTAAAACAAGTATTTTTATTAACTTTTTTTTCATTTCTATCCCTCTATTCCACCAAAGGCCAAAGATTATAAAAAAATCCTTCCTATCGTAATTTAAGAAGGATAAGAAGGATTAAAATTCAAAAGCTAAATCTCTAGTAGCCTTTTCTGAGTAAGCATTAATGGTATCAATTACAAAATAAGAAACTTTCAAACTTAATGACAAAGCATAATCAAGATCGTAATCAAAACCTTCTTTATTTGAATACTCTTTAACCACATTTTCAATATAATCTTTAATTATGGGACGAAGTTTAATTATTCTATTTTGGTAAATATCTATATCATCTATATTTATTATATTTTTTTTGAAATTGTGTTCAGGAGCATAATCATTTAATTTTGACTCATAATCTATATGCTTAAACATATTAGTAGTAAAAGTCCATCTTTCTGCATGAGGCTTACATACAAAATCACTTAAATAATGAGATATAATTCCTAGTTTTTTACTTAACAATTTAATTTTTATTGGATCTGTTTTGGAATCAAATTCTAAATACCTACTTATAAAAATAAGTTTTACAATTTCATTGACTATAAAACCTAGACTTTCCCTTTTATAATGTCTATGAAGTTTATAATTAGGTAATATATCTGGGAGAACAGACCCCCATAAAAGGGAATCTTTATTTAATTCTATATTATAAATATGGTAAATGTTTTCATACATATTTGTTGCAATTATTTTGTGAGTATCTGCAAATATTTTAACCACATCCTTAGTATAAATTTATAGTTTTCCATATAATATTATATTAAAAACCTTATTTGATACTACAACAAAATAATAAAAAAGTCAACATAATATT
>JAAZMA010000093.1 GCA_012799055.1 Tissierellia bacterium | reverse complement strand
GTAATAGATAATAATTATCATGATATAAAAAACAAATCTGATGTGATTTTAAATAGTTTTCCCATTAATAGAGGAGATATAGTTAAAAGTAAATATTTTATTGTGTTTATATATATAATTATTTATTCTCTATTTATGGGTATTACAAATAAAATATTTATGCCTTTAATTTATAATGGAGAAAGTCAATTGGAAATTTTATGGAGCCTATTAATAATAACTACAATTAGTTTAATATTTTACTCCATATATTATCCTCTATATTTTAAATCTGAGGATGGATTAATGACATTTAATCAAGTTTTTCGTATTATAATAATATTACTTCCCTCAGTTATTGGTAGGTATAGTAAACAATTACCTATGGGTAAAGTTTTAAACTTTTTAACAAAGATAGGAACTAAAAAAATAGGAATTTTTCTTTTAATATTATCTTTTGTTATTTATTATATATCTTTACAAATATCTAAAAGAATATATATGAAAAAAGAATTTAATTAATAGAACTAGGCTTTGCACACTATTGAAAGGTGCAACAGGGACAGAACTTTTGCATTTTTGTAATAGAATAAAGGAGATGGGAAAATGGTAAAATTAGGGATAGAGGTATTGCTGTCAGAATATAAGGATATTTTAAAAGGGAAAAATATAGGTTTAATAACAAATCCAACAGCTGTAGATAGGGACTTAAATCATATTGTAGATTTATTTTACAACAATAAGGATATTAATTTAATAGCACTATATGGACCAGAACATGGTGTCCGTGGTGATGCACAGGCAGGGTCTTATGTAAAATCTTATATTGACAATACAACAGGATTGCCTGTATATAGTTTATATGGAAAAACTAAAAAACCCACTTCTGAAATGCTAAAAGATGTGGATTTATTGATATTTGATATTCAAGATGTGGGAGTTCGATTTTATACCTATATTTATACCATGGCCTATGTATTGGAGGCAGCAAAAGAAAATGGAATAGAGATTATTGTTCTAGACAGACCAAATCCCCTTGGGGGCTTAGTAGTGGAAGGTCCTGTTTTAGAAAAAGGCTATGAATCTTTTGTAGGGCTTTTTCCAATTCCCACTCGTCATGGTATGACCATTGGAGAATTAGCTAACTATTTCAATGAAAAATTTGAAATTAATGGAGATTTAACTGTTATTCCAATGAAAAACTGGAAAAGGTCAATGACCTACAAAGATACTGGCTTAGAATTTGTACTACCTTCACCTAATATACCTACAGAAGAAACAATATATATTTACTTAGGTTCAGCCATATTTGAAGGTACAAATATTTCAGAAGGTCGGGGCACTACAAAGCCTTTCCAATTTGTAGGGGCACCCTTTATTAATGGAAGACAATTTACACAAAAATTAAATAGTTTAAATTTGCCAGGAGTTAGATTTCGCCAAGTATCTTTCACACCAAGTATATCTAAGTATCAAGGGGAATTATGTCATGGAGTTGAAATTCACATTATAAATCCTAAGGATTTTAATGGAATAAATACTGGACTATATATGGTAAAAACTTTAAATGAAATGTATCCTAATAATTTCAAGATAACAAGTTTTTTTGATAATTTAATGGGAAATAGTTGGGTACGACAAGATATTTTAAAAGGTTTATCCATTGAAGAAATTGAATCAAAATGGGAACCAAGCCTCAATGAATTTAAAGATATTAGAAAAAAATATTTGATTTATTAATAAGACAATAAAATTGTCCCCATTTTATGCTTTAAATTTTCTCCAATAATTTTAAAAACATATCTATTTCCTCATAATTATTATATAGTCCAAAGGAGATTCTAACCATACCAGGTCTAGGGAGCTCTTTATTTCTTTTAAGTTCTTCTATATCCTTTAGGGAAATCCCCAATAATTTGTGTACATAGGGCTGTGCACAGAAACAGCCATTTCTAACCCCTATGCCTCCTTCTGTAGATAGTATAGTGGCTACATCACCATGGTATAATCCATCTATATTAAAAGATATAATAGGAACTTTTTCATCTACATTGTAGTCACTATAGAGAATAATATTTGGGATTTTTTTCATTTTTTCCAATGTATATTTAGCTAATGCTTTTTCATAATTTGCAATATCTTCCATACCAATTTCTAAAAGGGTTTCTAAGGATTTAGCCAAAGCAATTGCTCCAAATAAATTGGGAGTTCCTGCTTCCTCTTTATAAGGTAGGTCGCCCCAAATTACTTCTTTTTTGGTAACTAGTTTTATAGTGCCACCACCTACTTCATCTGGCATTTTATCCATAAAAACATCCCTATTCCCAATTAATACACCAGTACCAAAGGGGGCATAGATTTTATGACCTGAAAAAGCTAAAAAATCTATTGGTTCAGGAAAGGTCATATTTATAGGATAATGGGGCACTAATTGTGCTCCATCTACAAAGATTTTAGCACCATACTTATGGGAAATTTTAGCTATATTATGTACTGGATTTATATAACCTGTTACATTGGAAGCGCCACTAACTGCTACTAATTTTACTTTTCCCATATATTTTTTAAGTAAATATTCTAGATGTTCCAATTTAAGTCTTCCCTTATTATCTACTTCCACATAATCTATGGGATATTTGTATCTCCAAGGAAGAATATTAGAATGATGTTCCATTTCCGTAGTTAAGACAATTCCATCTTGTATTACATCTTCTAAAGCATGGGATAGTTTGTTAATAGCCTCTGTAGTATTTTTAACAAATATGGCTATATTATCCCCAGTATTAGCAGCTACAAGTTTTAATACAATCTCCCTAGCTCTTTCATAATAATCTGATGATATAATAGATTTATAGCCAACTCCCCTATGAACAGAAGAATAATAGGGAGAGAAATTGTTTATTTCCTCCATTACAGAAATAAAAGGGGGAGTAGTGGCTGCATTATCAAAATTTATATAGGGAGTCATTAAGCCATTTTGTAATGGCACTAAGATTTTATCATATACTAGATTTTTATACATAAGCACCACCTAAATTAATATAGATGATACTATTATATTTGAAATTTGAAAAAAGGTGATAGAATAATTAGCATATCTAAGTATTATAGATTATAATATAAGTAGATATAGAAATGGAGGTTGAAGAAATGGAAGATAAAAAATCATTGTATGCAGATCTTTCTCTACTAATAGTTGCAATAATTTGGGGTAGTGGGTTTGTAGTTACAAAAAATGCATTGGACCACGTTTTACCTTATTATTTGTTATCATTTCGTTTTATAATATCTTTTCTATTAATGGCTTTAGTATTTTTTAAAAGGTTTAAAAATATGAAATTAGAAGATTTTAAAGCAGGTTTCATTATAGGAATCTTTTTATTTTTAGGCTTTGCAACCCAAACTGTAGGCTTAAATTATACAACAGCAGGAAAACAGGCATTTATTACTGCAACTAATGTGGTAATGGTACCTTTTATATATTGGGGCATATCTAAAAAAAGACCAGATAAATATGAGGTAATAGCAGCCATACTTTGTTTTATAGGTATAGGTATACTTAGTTTTGAATCTGGATTAAAAATGGGTTATGGAGAATTTTTAACTTTTCTTTGTGCTATTTTTTTTGCAATTCATATATCAGCAATTGGTTATTTTACAAAAAAACACGATCCTATAATTTTGTCCATAGTTCAAATGCTAATTGCAGGTATACTTTCAATTATATTTACAATATTATTTGAACCTAAAATGGAAACTATCCCAAAGGAAGCTATAATCCCAATCCTATATCTATCTATATTTAGTACCTTAATTGCTTTTTTAATTCAAAATATAGCCCAAAAATATACAACTTCAACTCATACTGCCATAATATTAAGCCTTGAGGCAGTATTTGGTGGTCTACTTTCATTAATATTTTTAAAGGAACCCTTTACCCTAAGGTTTCTAATTGGTTGTATTGCCATATTTGTATCTATTATTACTACAGAAACCAAATGGGATTTTATAAAAAAAAGGAGCTCAACTAAATCTTAAACTGGAGGGATTATGATGAAAAATAAGGGATTTGGAACTAAGGCAATCCATGGAGGTTATGAAAAGAATGAAGTTGAGGCTTTGGCTACACCTATTTATCAAACATCTACTTTTATTTTTGATTCAGCAGAGCAGGGAGGTAGACGTTTTGCTGGGGAAGAAGGAGGCTATATTTATTCGCGTTTAGGGAATCCAACTAATACCCAAGTAGAAGAAAAATTAGCAATATTGGAAAATGCTGAAGCCTGTGTATCTACAGCTTCTGGAATGGGCGCCATTACCTCTTGTTTATGGTCTATATTAAAAACAGGGGACCATATTGTTGCAGCTTATACACTATATGGTTGTACCTTTGCATATTTAAATCATGGTTTAGAAAGATTTGGGGTAGAAGTTACTTTCGTAGATACTACTAATCCAGAAAATGTAAGAAAAGCAATGAAAGACAATACTAAAGTAGTTTATTTAGAGACTCCAGCTAATCCTACACTAGATATTGCAGATATAGAGGAAATTTCTAAAATTGCCCATGAAAAAGAAGATTGTATGGTAGTAGTAGATAATACTTTTTCCACACCTTATTTACAAAGGCCATTGGATTTAGGAGCAGATGTGGTAGTACATTCTGCAACTAAATATTTAAATGGCCATGGAGATGTAATAGCAGGTTTTGTCTGTGGTAGTGAAGAATTTATAGAAGAAGTAAGATTATTTGGTATAAAAGATATGACTGGGGCAAGTTTAAGTCCCTTTGATGCATTTTTAATCAATAGGGGAATGAAGACCTTAGAGCTTAGAATGGACAGGCATTGTGAAAATGCCTTAAAAGTGGCTGAGTTTTTAGAAAATCATCCTGTAGTAGATAAGGTCTATTATCCAGGGCTTAAAAGTTTCCCTCAATATGAATTAGCTAAAAAACAAATGAAATTGCCTGGAGCTATGATTTCCTTTGAAATTAAAGGTGGAATTGAAGATGGTAAAAAAGTAATGGATACAGTAAAATTATGTACTTTGGCAGTTAGCCTTGGGGATGCAGAAACTTTAATTCAACACCCTGCTTCCATGACCCATTCTCCTTATGAAAGGGAGGAAAGGCTAGAATCTGGTATTACTGATGGATTAATTAGATTGTCCATAGGATTAGAAACTGTGGAAGATATAATAGAAGATTTAAAAATGGCATTAGATAGTATAATGTAAAAGGAAATATTATTTTAGATTTCCTATTGCCTTGAACCCATTGATATTTTGAACTTAAGCTATAGGCATATCTATGAAAATAAACAGAGGAAGTGAAGAGTCTAAAAGATTCTTCACTTCCGCTAATAAGCATAGAGCTGAAATCCTATTTTTGATTTTCTTCCTATCCCTTGTTTCTTAATAAGATTAATTTTATTTATTTATCTGATCTTGTCTATACTGAGCCATAACCTTTGCAAAGATTTCTGCAGAGGAAGGTGGTGTATAAGTAATGGAGTTTGCACCTGCTTCTATGGTCTCCAAAATAGATTCATCAGTAGGACCTCCTGTTGCAATTATAGGAAGCTCCT
>JAAZMA010000129.1 GCA_012799055.1 Tissierellia bacterium | reverse complement strand
ATATCAAATGGAGGATTATTCTCTATATTTTTTTGTTTTTTGTCCAACAATTATTTTACACTAACTAAACAAAAATTAATCTTGCATATTATAGAATATAGTGTTATACTATTTAAGATAATAATAAGGAATCTTTAAATCAGTCCAGAGAGGCTGGCAAGATTGTGGGAATAATAATATTAGTGTGCAAAAAACTTCTTGCTGCCTGCAAGAAGTTTTTTTGTGTATAATCTTGCCTTTAAATCAGTCCAGAGAGGCTGAAAAGGAGATAAACTCTCCTAAAATTAAAAGAGGAGGTTTTTTTATGACAGAAAATATTATGAACAATAAGACGGAAACAAGATTATGGGAAGGTTCAAAAAAGACTATATTAGCAATTCAGCATTTAATAGCCATGTTTGGTGCCACAGTACTAGTACCAATATTAACAGGTTTTGACCCTTCAGTAGCATTATTTACAGCAGGACTTGGAACATTGATTTTTCATCTATGTACTAAGGGTAAAGTTCCAGTTTTTTTAGGTTCATCCTTTGCCTTTATTCCAGTGATTTTAACAGTAAGTGAAATTTATGGTGGGGATTTAGCCTATGCACAAGGCGGAATGATGGTAGCAGGTTTAATCTATGTACTTTTTTCCTTTATTATTAAAAAAATAGGGGTAGAAAAAATTCAAAAATATCTTTCACCTCAAGTAATAGGCCCAATGATAATAGTAATAGGAATGAATTTAATACCTACAGCCTTTGGAATGGCCAGTGAAAATTTATGGATAGCAGCCATTACATTGGGAGTTACACTAATTGTAAATTTTAAAGCTAAGGGCTTTTTTAAACAATTGGCAATTTTAACAGGAGTTATAGTAGGATACTTAATATCTTTAAAAGTAGGAATAGTTGATACCCAAATAATAAAAGAAGCGCCACTATTTGCTGTACCAAGTTTTAGATTACCTAAATTTGATATAGGAGCAATTGCAATTATAGCACCAGTGGTTTTAGCAGTATTTATGGAACATTTAGGAGATATAACTACTAATGGACAAGTAGTGGGGAAAAACTTTGTAGAAGACCCAGGTTTAAATAGAACTTTATTGGGGGACGGATTGGCAACTACTGTAGCAGCATTATTAGGAGGACCTGCCAATACAACCTATGGAGAAAATACAGGAGTACTAGCAATAACTAAAAACTACGATCCATCTATATTAAGACTTGCAGCAGTATTTGCCATAGCATTAGGTTTTATATCTAAAGTAGGAACATTTTTGACAACAATTCCAAATCCAGTAATGGGTGGTATAAGTCTAATGCTATTTAGTATGATTTCCCTAATAGGTGTAAAAACCATAAAAACCAATGAAGTTAAGTTTAATTGGAAAAATATCATAGTTATGGGTACTATATTATTAATAGGTCTAGGTAGTGGAATAATTGAAAGGAAATATGGAATAGTAATAGGAATTCCTGTAAATGAAACTGTTAAAATATCTGGACTAAGTTTAGCCGCCATAGTGGGAATAGTTTTAAATGCTGTATTGAATAGAAAATAAAATTTAGGAAACCTGCCTTGATTAAGGTGGGTTTTTGT
>JAAZMA010000016.1 GCA_012799055.1 Tissierellia bacterium | reverse complement strand
TTCCAAAAGACGGATATATTCTAAAATATAAAGTAACCGTTACAGTAGGAAACGAAACTAAAGTATATAATATAGATGTACCGTTTTATAATAAGAAGTTTAAGTAGTGAAGAGACAGGGTTAAAGGTTGAAAAGCAGGGATAAGGGTCAAGGCTTAAGGAATTAGGTCTTGGCTTTTTTTAGTTGAATCGGGGTTAAGTATTATGGCAACATTTATATTTGAAATTGTTACAATGGTTCTAATGAAATAATTGAAATTTACAATATAAGGATTATAAGTGGGAGTAGAGACTGAGATATGTGATTAGAGGATAAGAAATATATTGAAATTCTTCTTTAGTGAACTTATAATAACTAAAATTTAAGTAGCACTATCTTATAATTTCATATAAATTCTTATAATAAACTAAAAGATTACAAGATATATTCTTATAAATTCTTATAATTTAAGTTATACCATTATTCAAAAAACTATACATGTTAAATACATGATTTTAACATAAAAAAATTGCTATAAGATAGCAATATAGCAATTTGTCACATTGACTACAGGGGCTTTAGTTTGAGATGGTCAATAAAATATTTTCAAATTATTTTCAAGAATGACCCAACTAATCTTCTAATGATACCAATAAAGCTACATTTTGAGAGGATTCTAACGAAGGGTTTGATGAAAATATTAAAGAAGAATTTAAAGAAAGCCTAAGGCTAATACTTGAAGAAATAATTAAGAATGTATTAAGGGTAGGGTTAAGTAAAGAAAAAATTTTAGATATAATGGAATTTAGTGAAGAAGAAATAGAAAAATTAATATAGGGCTAATTTATTAGGAGGCAAAGATGTATAAAATAAATTATTGTTGGGATGCAAGAGTAACCATAATAAAAGAAAATTTTAACGAGGTTAAACTTACCTCAATTATACAGGAAGAATTACTGGAAAAAGAATTACAAGAAGTGCAGGATATAATTATTTTATTAGAAAAGGACGGAGATTATATTTCTGCAGTGGGTTATAAGGATGGGAAAAATATAGATATTACAGATATATGCACAAAGACATTTATAGTACGGACAGATTAATTATTTGTTAAATATAGTTTTTTAATTTAATAAAAATGCTGACCCATATATCAATAATGCTTAAACTGTATCTAAAACTTGTAACCATTTCGATAGAATAATGCTATATTCTCAAAAAATTAGCCATTTGTAATATCGATAGCCTAATTGTGACTACAAGCCCTAAAGGGCTTATGGCTTATATAACCAGCCACATCAAGGAATGTATGTTTTAATAAAGACAAAGTAATAAATATAAAATTATAGCTATAAAATGGTATTAGTGAGTTTTTTTATAATAAAAATTTAATTAGCCACAAATTATTATATAGCCTAGGCTTAAATTTTAAGCTTAGGTTATTTTTATTGACATAACTAGGCTTAGTTTTATAATTAGACATTTTGTACCATAAAACCTCGAAAGTTATATTTTTTTTACAAGGTGCATATAACATAATAGCAAACAAAAAAGGAGGTTCAATAAATATAGTTAAGTGATAGCTTTAGACAAAAAAGGGGATGCCTATAAAGGTACAAAAGAAAAAAGGAAATACAAAAATGTGACTAAAGAAACTAAGCCAAAGCTAAAAGAAATTTCAAAAGAAAAAGGGCTAAGAAAAGAAGATATACTATTTATAAAAAATCATAAAGAGGAATACATCCTAAACAGTATAGCAAAACAGGAACTAGCTAAGAAGAATATAATCAAGTGGCCAAAAAACAACAAATGTTATTTTTACGATGATAATAAAGCCTATGTAACGTGTATTAAAAAAAGTAGAAAATATTTATATTGTTCTATAAATCCAAATACAAAAGAGGCTTTTTATCTAAATGCTGTGGATATATTTTATATTTTCTCTAATAAAAATAGTAGTGATACGGAAACAGAAATGTTTAAAGCATTAGGTATAAGTACTAAGGAAGAAGAGGTAAAGCAAAATTTTAAAAATGATTATAAGGCAAATATAGAGATGATTGAAAGTATAGATACATGGGTCAGTAAGTATCCAAATTTTTATAATAGAGCGAAATCTACATTAAATACTTATAAAATCTTAAATGAAATAGCCTTAGAGCATGTAAAATTAGAAAATGTTTTGAATGGTGAGCATATCTTTTATGCAGGTGCAGAACATATAAGTCAGTTTACTTGTAGGAAAGAACCAAGCATAAGAAATCATTTAAACATGTTAGCATTACTTGGTTTGATAATTAAAGTAGAAGATAAAGATATACCTAATCATATGTTGCAAGAATTAAATAATAAAAAGCAGACAGGGAAAAAGGGGAATAGAGTTAATTGCTTTTTAATACCTAAATTGACCACAGGTTTATTAAGAGAAGCTGAAATATTAGCTACAAAAATGAAGGATAATGACCTAAGCTTAAACAATATAGGATATAAAGCAATATTAGATATTTTTGGTGAGGAAATGTTAAATATAGTATACGGAGGTAGAAGCAAAGTATTAAGAGTAATAAGGGCTACAGATATTAAAAATAACGGTGAAAGTAATATTAGTCTGGAAGATATACAAAATGCTGAAGAAACTGAAAAAATAGCAAAAATTGAGTTTGAGGTTAAAAATATAATAATGAGAGACGAAAGCACTAATTACACAATGGCTAGAGTAAATATTTTAAAGGCTCAAGAGGATACAGAAGTTTTTACCTATAACCCTATAGTAACAGGATATTTCCCTACGATAAATGAAAAGGATAGCTTTAAGTCAGCTGGTGTATGGAAAGATGAAGGGGAGTTTGGCTATATTTTTGAGGTAAGTTCAACTTTGATGACAAAATCAGTATCTGAAAAAGGTATTATTGAATTTCTAAGTAAGAATATAAAAGGAATTGGGAATGTAACAGCTACTAGTATAGTAGAAAAGTTTGAGGATAAAACCTTTAGCGTAATATCTGATACCCCTGAAATGTTATCCCAGATAGATGGGATAGGTATTAGAAAAGCCCAAAGCATTAATAAAGGATTTAAAGAGCATAAGAATTTTAAAGAACTTCATATTGAGTTGCTATCCTTAGGTTTTAATCCTTTGGAAATAATAAATATTTATAATATATATGGCAAAGATACCTTATCCAAAATACAAAAGGACCCTTATATAGTTAGCAGGGATAAATTAGTTTCTTTTAGGAAAGCAGATATGGTTGCAGGAAGGCTAGAACTATCGATAAATGACCAAAGAAGAATTAAGGAAGGAATATCTAAATATATTGAATATAATCTTAATAATAAAGGAAATCTTTTTGTCTATAAGTATGATTTTATAAATGAACTAAGTGATTATTTGAATAAATTTGGCGCATATAATAAAAATACCTTACTAGAAAAGGAAGAAATAGAAAAGGCAATAAATAGTCTAATAAGAGAAGAAATAGTAGCAATAGAAAAAGATAAGAATGACAATATTTGTATATATCCTAAGTTTTATTTAGATATGGAAAACCGTATAGTTGAAATAATAGAGGAGATGTTAAAACAAAATAATACAAAAATAGCACCTTCTGTTGAGATTAAAGACTATTTAGAGAGAAAAGATATAATTGCATCTGATACTCAAAAACAAGCCATTATAATGGCATTAACTAATAAGATATCTATTTTATCTGGAGGACCAGGTAGCGGTAAAACTACTACTGCAAAATTAGTAGTAGATACAATTAAAGAATTTAAGCCTAATGCTAAAATAGAACTAGCAGCACCAACAGGAAAGGCTGCAACAAGACTATCTGAAGGCATGGATAGGGAATCTAAAACAATCCATAGATTAATTGGATTAAAAGGTTTTGGGGAAAAGGAAACTCAATTAAAAGAAGTAAATGCAGATTTTCTTATTATAGATGAGGCCAGTATGATAGACATATATTTATTTTATAGTATACTTTCCGTAATTGATTATAAGACTCAGGTTTTAATTATAGGAGACCATAATCAACTTCCGAGCATAGGCCCAGGATTAGTACTAAAAGATTTAATAGAATCTAAAATAATACCATGTATAATTTTAGAAGAGGTGTATAGACAAGAAAATGGTAGCGAAATAGTTAAAAATGCTGATAAAGTAATTTATGGGAAAAAAGACTTAGAATTAGAAGGTAGTAATGATTTTATCTTTATTGAAACTAAGAGTATAGCAGAAATCCAAGAAAATATAATTAGTAACATAGAAAATCTTATACGGTTAGGTTATGAAATTAATGATATACAAGTTATAACACCCATGAATAAAGGAGGTATTGGGGCATTAGAACTTAATAGGATAATTCAGGGTAAGTTTAATTCTAAAGAAATATATGAATCTGAAATAAGAGTAGGGGCAACTAAGGTATTTAGACCCAAAGATAAAGTAATGCAAATAACTAATAATTATAACTTAGGGGTTTTTAATGGAGAGGTCGGAGAAATTCAGTGGACAAGTGAAACTACAGAAGGAGTAAAAGTATCTGTAGATTTTGGGAATAAACAAATTATTTATACCAATGAAAATTTATACGAATTAGTGTTGGCATATGCAATTACTGTGCATAAATCACAGGGTTCAGAGTTTGATGCCGTTATAATGCCGATTCATAGCACACAATCCTTATTATTAAATAGAAGTTTGGTTTATACTGCATGGACTAGGTCAAGGGAGAAATTAATATGCATAGGGGATAAGGATGAATTATACAAAAGTATAGACAGAACTGAGACCTTAGAGAGGAATAGTCAACTAAAAGATAAATTAATAAAGACAAGTGAAAATTTCATAACTATACCGTTTTAAAAAAAATTAATAGAAGGGAGACAATATATTGGAGAAAAAGAAAACATATAAATCGTATATGGGGTTTAGATTAGATATTATCAGCGATTTAATTTGCGAGACAGAAGAAAAGGATAGTCACATTAGTTTTGAGTTAAAAAATATGGCTATGAAGCATAATGTTAAAAATTTTAGACTTAGTAACGATAACTTAGGGGGGCTAGAGAAAAAACTAGAACATAATGAACAGATATTATTAAGAGAATACAGAAAAAATAGAGATAGGATAGATAAACTTAATGGATTACTAAAAACACTAGAAAAAAATTATGAAAATTTTAATCTTGAAACATCCTTTCAAATCCCTTTTACATTAAGTTCTAAAGGATATGGAATATTACAAGGAGTACAATTTCCAGATACTAATCCAGAATTAATAAAAGAATTAATAGATTTAAATCCATTAGAAGAGAGATTGGAAGATTTAGAATTTAATAGGAATAAGGATAATATAGATATTGTCCTTACTTGTCATAGTACAAAAGGTACAGGTAGAGAAAGGATAGAGTCCACAATAGAAAAGTTACAATCTTATGGAGAAATATTTTTATATGTTGGAGATAAATTATATATATTAAGGGAAAATGCTACAAAAAGCAAGGAACCTTATGATATTAATGCAGTAGGAAGGAAAAGAGAATTGGCAATAATAAAATACATGTATGAAAGAATTGAAGAACTAACAAAAGAATTGGATTTAATCTTTAGATATGTCTACTAAAATATAGAAAAAGTAAAACTAAGGAGGAATTGTATGAGTAGGGATATATTTGAGATGGTTAGGGAGCTTAATATAGTAGAGGTGATGGAGGATTATATAACTATAGAGGGAAAAAGAGGGAATGAATATAAAACATTATGTCCATTTCATAATGATAATGCATTAGGGAACTTTTTAATTAATCCTACCAAGGGAATATTTATGTGTTTTTCATGTGGGGTTGGTGGGGATGCCATAGAGTTTGTAAGTTTATATAAAAATGTAAGTCGTTTAGAGGCAGCAGCAGAGATTGCATTTAATAAAAATTTAATAAACATTTTTGAATATGAAAAACATATCCATAATAGTAATACTCTACAATATGAGCCAAGAAAGAAAAAAACAGTTATAAGGAAATATAAGAAAAGAAATAGTAATTATATTTTAGATGAAATTGGGGTAAAAGCAGATAATCAAAAATTAGATAAAGTATATAATATATTTTTAGATAGTCTAGAACTAAGTGAAGGGCACAGAGAACATCTAATAAAGGCAAGAGGTATTCCAATAGATATAATAAAGAAAAGGAAATATAGGACATATCCGACACATGAAGAGATGGGTGATATTTTTGATAAACTATATTTAGAATTTGGAGAATTAGATAATATTTTGAAAGGTGTACCAGGATTTTATAAGGAAAAGATTGGGGATAGGTGGAGGTGGAGATTAGTATATAATGAAGGAATTATTATTCCAATAAGGAATGCTAAAGAACAAATTATAGCTCTTCATTTAAGGGCAGATAAAAAGAAGAATGGCATAAAGTACAAATGGGTTTCTTCTAATCACTATATGTATACCAGTAATAACAGATTTGGAGTATCATCTTCGGCTCCTTTAGATGTGATTTATCCAGAAGAGAGACCAAATAATGTATTATTTGTAACAGAGGGAAGATTTAAATCTGAGATGATTGCTAAAGAAATAAATTCAGTTTCAATTTCAGTCCAGGGGATAGGAAATTGGAGTGGAATAGAAAGAAAAATTTATGAGACTGAAGATTATTTGAAACAAAAATATGAAGGATTTTTGGGTTTTGTAAGAATTTATATTGCCTTTGATATAGATGTGTACAATGATTTACAGAAATATAAACAGCTTAAAAAAATGAGTGATTTTATTCAAAATCAATTTTTAATGAAAGAAATTTACTATATTGAATGGGATAAAACTTATAAAGGAATTGATGATTTTATACTAAATAATAAAAGAAATGAGCCTAAAGACTATGGGGAACTATTTAATTTAATTGACAAGGAATCTCAAGACAAGGAAATGGAAAACAAATAGTAACAAAACTTTAAAAGGGATAAAATATTTTAAACAGGAGTCACCCGAAAGGGTGCATTTTTTATGCTTGAATTGCCTTAGTTATAGAATTAAAACCTATTGCGTATTATACAGTATTAAAAATAAAAGGAGCATTCCTGTAATAAATAAAAATCACATTTGAATAAAAAAATACCACCTGTTAAAATACGAGGTGTCAGGGAATTCCTGCAGGAAAAACTGACCCTTAAATTAAATAACAGGAGGTATTC
>JAAZMA010000130.1 GCA_012799055.1 Tissierellia bacterium | reverse complement strand
TTAAAGGGTATGTTTGGAATCGAATACCGAGAAAAGACCGACTTTTGCTTGGGACTTTATTTTTAAACTATGTAAACAAATTAAATGGAGAAGGGATAAAGGCTATTGAAAAAACTTCATCAAACCAACAAAGATATAAAAAGATTAAAAGTTAGGCCAAGGAGGAAATGATTTTATGATAAATATTAATTCTTCGAATTTAAATAATAAGAAAATCCTATTAATCGATGACGAAAAAGATATCCTGAACTTATTGGAAACTGTCCTTATAAAAGAGGGGTTTAAAGAAATTTATAAAGCAGAAAATGGCAACAAAGGGATAGAATTATGCGAGAAAATTAATCCTGATATTATTGTGCTTGATATTATGCTTCCAGACATTGATGGATATGAAGTTTGTAAGAGAATTAGAGAATTTAGTATGTGTCCTATAATATTTCTATCTGCAAAATCTGATGATGTTGATAAACTCTTAGGCCTTGGGATAGGCGGAGATGACTATGTTACAAAACCCTTCAGTCCAAAGGAAATTGCATTTAGAATAAAGGCCCACTTTAGAAGACTTGAGCATATGCAGTTTAAAGTAAATGAAAGAAAAAGAGATGACTATAAAGAAATTATTAAATTTAAGGATATTGAAATAAATGAAAACAAGGCAGAGGTTAAAAAGTCAGGAGATGTCTTAAATCTAACTGCCAAAGAATATCAGCTACTACTGTACTTGGTTAAAAACCCGAACATGATATTAAGCAAAAACTCATTAATCGAGAACATATGGGGTAGCGAATATGAAGGGTATGATAATACCCTAATGGTTCATATTAGGCGTCTTAGAGAGAAAATTGAAGATGATCCTTCAAGGCCTGAATATATTACTACTTTTAAGGGTCTAGGATACAAATTTATAAAAGGTGATTAGTTTGAGAGGAAAAATAACCCTAAGTTTTTTAGGAGTGGCAATTTTATCAATATTATTAATAATATTGATAACTATTGGAGGAATTTATTATTTTTTCTTTACAAAGGATGTTATTACCACAAATTATCCTCCAAACCTCGCATTAAGTTTTAAATTATATATTGAAGAAGATGAAGACGGTATTTCAATTAGTAGGGAAGGTCAAGAACTCCTAAAGAAGAATAAAGCTTGGATACAAGTACTGAATGAAAATGGAAATGAATTATATGAATTAGGTAAGCCAGTAGATGCTCCTAACCACTATTCGCCAGCAGACATTGTCCATTACCATATGTACCCAGATACAATAGATGGATATACTTTATTTGTTTCATCTAGTGGTAGTGATAGTAATTTTGATTATGTTATCGGATTTCCTAGCACAACTATCAGTAAGCACATATTCGAATACGAATCCAGTACATCTGCACTTATTATAAAATCTATTTTTATAGCTTTTTCTATCTCTATCGCAGTATTTTTGATTATGGGTTTTATATTTGGAAATAAGCTTACTACACCTTTGCTTTATATCATCCAGGGGGTGGATTTTTTATCCCAAGATAAATATATAATCGACTATGAAGAAAAAGGAGTTTATGGTAAAGTATTTAGAAGTTTAAATAAGCTTACAGAAAACTTAAGAATAAATAGGAGAGAAAGAGCCAAAAATGAAAAGATGCGGGAGGAATGGATTGCTAACATTTCTCATGATTTAAAGACCCCCCTTTCTTCTATAAAAGGGTATGCTGAGATTTTGGTAAATAAGGATTATGAAATTTCCGATAAAGAAATTATTCAATATTCCAATACCATTTTAAATAAAGCAAATTATATGGAAGAATTAATAGAGGAACTAAGGTTGCACGAAAAATTAAAAAATAACGCTCTAGAAATTAACAAACGGAAAGGAAATCTCACTGAATTAATAAGGAGAATAATAATTGAAATATTAAACCATCCAGATTACGAAAACAGATTAATATATTTTAATCCCCAAAATGAGAAAATAGAATTTGACTTTGATGAAAATCTCATGCGTAGATGCATATCAAACCTTATATTTAATGCTTTAATTCATAATAAGGAAGGCACAGAAGTTGTTGTAGATATTAGAAACCAAGATAGGATAAATATTGAAATTAAAGATAATGGAAAGGGCATTAATGAAGAGGATTTAAGGAAGTTATTTAATAGATACTATAGAGGAACCAATACAGAAAGTCATAAAGGATCTGGTCTTGGGATGTCTATAGCAAAGGAAGTAGTAGAAGCCCATGGAGGAAATATATTTGTTGAAAGCGAATTAGGCAAAGGGACGTCTATAAAAATAGAGTTGTAATTCATTGGAAAGGGTAGCATAAATCGAATAGCTACCTTTTTTGTTTTATTATATTCTCTTGATTATTAAAAAATTAAGGAAGAATTAAGGAAGATAAAATTCTAAATTAAGATTCGTCTTCTATACTTATATTTGTAAAAAGCAAGAATAACAAACAGAATATTAAAGAGGAAGGTGAGAATTTTGAAACATTTAATTTCTATTGAATTTAAAAAAGCATTAAATAAGAGATTTATTATCTTTAGTTTAGCTCTCATATTTTTGCCGCTTATTGTCATTTTACCAATAATAAATGGTTCATATGTATTTCACAGGGCTATAGATGTACACGCCCAATTATTAAGTACATCCCCAATACCACTATTATTTCCATTACTTTTAGTACCGCTTTATGCTGGTTCTTATGCTAATGAGAAAAAAGATAATTACCTACAGTATGTAAGGCCCAGAACCATAATATCTAAATATGTATTGGCAAAGGGGATTGTTAATGCTTTTCTAACTTTTTTAGTAGCGTTTCTAATGATTTTTGTTCCATTTTTATTCATTCAATATATAGATCCGATGATTGGTTATATTTATTATGAGACAGAATTTTTTAATCCTGTTTCTATAGGAACATTTGAGGTTGTTGCCCAAAATTCAGTTTTACTTTATGGCATAGTATATTCATTATGGGTGGGTATTAATGGAGCAATATATATGACTATAGCTTACTTGCTTACAATATGCCTTAAAAACAAATTTGTTGCATTATCCATCCCTTTTCTGTGGTGGTTTATTATGAACTTTGTAACAGCAGTTCTATGGATAGAGAGATTTTCTCCTGTTTTCACAGTTTTTCCTTTTTCCATTACTGCACAGCCAATGTGGACAATATTTATTCCTTTTATAGTTTTAATCTTAATTATTGTAACTTTGATTGTTTATATAAAGAAAACTAGGAAGGTTTGGAATGAGTAGTATGATAAAGGTAAAAAACAGAATTATTTCGTGGAAATACTTAATTGCTGCTATCCCAATAGTCCTATACGCTTTAAGCAATAGGCAATCAATGCCATTCTTCGAAGAGCTTCATAATGTAACTGCTAACTTTTGGGATTATATATTTATGTCATTTAGTGATGTGTATTTATTATTATTTTATTTTTTTCCTTTGATTTTATTTATATCAACAGTGTATATAAATAGAACATTTGAATACATCGAGCTTATTCGCTTAGGTTCTTATAAGAAGTGGATTTTTACGAGGTTAGAACAGTTATTTAAAATAGACATTTTCTTTATATTAATGTTTTTGGGTTCAATATTACTAACTTCATTCAATACTTCATTTTCGATGGAATGGAGTAGTGTCGGGATAATTGATATATCAGGGAATGAGATTCTATATTATTTGCGCCATTATTTCCCTAAACCTTTTGTCGCGTTGGTGTTACAGATAGGATTGTTTCTATTGACAACAATAACATTTCAATTAATGCTATGTATCCTTTATGCGAGATTTAAAAAATCATCGCTATTGCATCTATTAAATGGACTAATGTATCTATATGGCTCAATTAGCTTTAAAGTATTTCCAGCTTCAATGAAATTAATTGTGATGCCTAATTATTTAAGTTTATTTCATGGAGTTGCTTCTTTTGATAGTATAATTATGCCGTTTGTAATAGTACTTTCTGTTTTACTGATCTTAATATTTATAGCTAATAATATAGATAGAGATTACAGAAATAGTAAAAATTATCTAATGAAAAATTTACCTGTACTAGGATATGGATTGCTATGCCTAATGGGAATTTTGTTTCATATAAGTAAACATACAAATGGGGGATTGTCAATTTGGGACGGTTTTATAGTTACATTTATGGGAACCACTAATGAAATATTTACCCTTATCTCCTTCGCATTTTATATAGTAGTTTTTTTAGGGGCAGTTTACTTCGTTCAACTACGATTACAAAGGTATTTATCAGAGATGAGCTATTATACCATGATAAGATACCGCTCTATAAATAAATGGTTTTTAAGTTGGTTCCCGGGAATCTTGAAAACAATAACGATACTTCTTCTAACACTACTCATTGGAACAATATCTATAGCGATGCTAAAAGGATACTCTAATACTGTGCCAGATAATCTATTTGAAATCATATATCATTTTATTGTTAATGGATTTTTACAGCTTCTATTTTATGTAATTTTCGTTATCATAATATCATTTGCTACGAAGGATGTATTTAAAAGTTTTATAACTCTTTTGACGCTAACGGTATTTATGCTTCCAGGTTTTAGACTAAAAAATCTAATGCCAATAGGATTAAATAGCATGGGCTATGTACTTGAAGGGTATCCGGTTTTTTTAATATCAATAAAATTAGCAGTTTATATCGCAGCTGAAATAATAGTTTTACTATACCTATTTAACAAGAAAGACTATATTGTGTAAAAAGGAAAGGTGAGTAACGATGAGTTTGATAGAATTAAGAAATGTAAGTAAGTCATTTAAAGGATTATCTTTGTTTGAGAATCTATCAGTATCCTTTGAAAAAGGGAAAATCTATGGAATTGTTGGGCATAATGGTTCTGGGAAATCAGTGCTTTTTAAGATGATGTGCGGTTTTATTTTTCCAGATCAAGGAAGTGTTATTGTAAATGGTGAAGAGCTTGGAAAGAATAAAAGATTTCCCGAAAATTTTGGAATCATTATAGATAAGCCAGGATACTTAGGTGACAAAACTGGCTTTGAAAACTTGAGATATCTGGCCGATATACAAAACAAGATATCTGATGAAAAGATAAAAGAAATTTTGGAAAGGGTAGGACTTAGTCATACTATAATGCAAAAGGTTAAGAACTATTCACTTGGAATGAAGCAAAAATTAGCTATTGCGCAAGCAATCATGGAGGATCAGGATATATTATTACTTGATGAACCTTTTAATGGTTTAGACGTTGATAGCGTAGAGAATATTAGAGATTTGCTAAAAAGTTTAAATAACCAAGGAAAAACAATTTTTTTAACCAGTCACAATAACGAGGATATAGATATTCTTTGTGATCATGTGTTTAGGGTAAGAAATTATTCCTTGGAACAGCTGAAATAATTGGATATGTTTCCGTCTACCGATAGTGCCAAAAACGCAGTAGATATGTTTCCGAGAACGGGCAGGTTCAAATGACATCAATTCTGTCCTCTCCAGCCATGTGGAGTGCGTAGTATTGATGTCAAGGGTTGAGAAGTAGCTCTACTAAAAATACTGATAAATAAAGGGTTTCCAGACATTAGGTTTTTCTCATGGTTACTTTGCCGGAAGAAATAATGTCAG
>JAAZMA010000273.1 GCA_012799055.1 Tissierellia bacterium | reverse complement strand
TCCGGACACATATACAGCAATTAATGAAGATGATGCTAAGAAGTTCCAAAAGATGTTAGACCTGCTTGAAGATGATGATGATGTTCAAGAAGTCTACCACAATGCAGAATTCCCTGAAGGATGGGAACACTAGCGTTGAAAACACTAGCGTTGAACTGAAACTAAAATTTAATTTGAAATAAAATATATTACGATGTACAGGAATTACGGTTTTTGTAATGATGTATTTTTGAAAGACTATTTTCTATCTGAAAATGAAATGATAGGAGGTAGTCTTTTTTTGTTACTTAAAAACATATTAAATGAGTTTCTTTTGGAATTAGAAATTAAAAATTATTCTAAGAGAACTTTAAAAAGTTATAAAAACAATAATCTATTATTTATCACTTTTCTTGAAAAAGATTTTGAAATTACAGAAGTAGAGGAAGTCAAGCCAATTCATATTAAGAGTTATATTAAGTTTTTAAAGAATAGAGGAAACAAAGAAACTTATATAAATGGAATACTCAAATGTTTTAGAGCTTTTTTCAAGTATGTAAAAGATGAAGAAATAATATCTGAAAATCCCACCGATAAGATAGGTTGGTTAAAAGAAGAAAGAGTATTAATTAAAACTTTTACTGATTCAGAAGTGTCAAGAATGGTTGATATTTATAAGGGTAGAGATTATATGTCTTTAAGAAATAAGTGCATTATGGCTTTATTATTCGACACAGGGATTAGAAATCTTGAGTTATGCAATTTAAAAAATAAAGATATTAGGGAAAGAACAATAAATATCAAAAATTCAAAAGGTAAAAAGGAAAGAAACATACCAATAAGTCCTTATTTAAGGAAGGCAATTAATAGATATGCGAGTTGTAGAGATAGCTTTTTTCAAAATAGAAATATTGATGAAAATACACCTTTTTTCCTTAGTTATAGATTTAAGCCTTTAACAGTTGAAGCTGTTGAAAGAGTTGTAAAAATTGCAGGACAAAGAGCTGAAATAAGAAAAGAGATTAGATGTTCACCTCATACTTGTAGACATTATTTTGCACAGGCTCAATTAAGAAATGGACTTGATGTTTATTCATTAAGTAGATTGTTAGGCCACGAAAGTATAACAATCACAAAAAGATATTTACAAGGTTTAAAAGATGAAGAAATTGTTGAAATGAGTATGAAAACAAGCCCATTAATGAATTTAAGAAAATAAAAAATAGAGTGCCGACCAAAACACTCTATCTAAAACTAAATATAGTTTTATAAAATCTTGCAATTCCTCACATCGCATTTACTCTTAAGTAAATTCGCTTGGAGATACCTAAACCGTTAATTAAATGGTATCAAAAAAAGTGAGGAATTGCAAGGGTTTATTTCCTATTGCCTAAAATTGGTATAGGTTAATTGTTATGCACTATGCAATTTTAAATAATATAGTAGGTGTGGACGAGCCAATGCAGAAAATCGTTTGGGTATTACTTAATTACTCTATTTATAAAGTAATATCCTTAGTCGGGTGTGTCTGACCGACAAATAAATTAGACAGGTTGAAGGGAACTGCCACGTTAGTGGGGGAATTAAACACGATAAAGAAGGTTGTAGGGTAACAGTTTGCAACTTAGTGTTTAGTTATAAATAGAGTATTAAAGCGAGTGATACAATGCGTAAACTTGTGATTATAATGTCCTAGGATTAATTTCCTAGGGCAAACTATGTTCGCTCGTAACGTGTCCACGTGCCTTGTGATTATAGCCTGCGGCTCAACAATTGCAAGTATAAAATAATATAAAGTGAGAAATAATATAGATAGTAAATAGAAACTAAGTATATATTAGATATATAGTAAGAAAGTATAAGAATAAGAGTACAAGAATATGAGTTGTAGGAAATTATAATAGCTACTTCTTATAAGTCAAGTTCTATGTGATATCACTATATATAGAACTTATATAAAGTAGGCTTAATTTTAGTCATTTCAGGGCTTGATTTTATCAATAAGAAATGGCGGGGTGATAGAAAGTAATAGTGGTAATAAGAATAGTAATGCAAAAAATAATCAGAAAGAAATAGTGTGATATAGAGTTATACAGAAATAATTAGAGTTAATAAAAAAATAAGGAGAACTTCAGAGAAATCCTGTAATTAAGTAAACAAGCCACTTACAACGTTTTTGATAAAAATAATCAAAAAATAATGAACTCTTAAAACCCAGTAGAATAGCCACTTTGAAAGGTTTTTTTTAGAAATAAGAAATGTGTAAATGAATAGAAGAAAGAATAAGAATGAAAAACATAAGAAGTGGTAAAAATATGTTTGAAATGTAAAACCCTTGTAAGTGGCTTAGTCATCACGTTTATAAAGGTTTCTATGGTATATTCCCTTATATGAGTATAAATCTATAATAAAATGTGAAGTTACCAAAAACTTAATAGAATGACTTAATGAAGCTGTTTGTAGAGGTTTTATAACCATATTCCCTTATATGGATAGAGAAAGTTATAAAAGAATTAAGGAAAGCGGAAAAGTCATTGAAACTTGACAACCAAGCCATCTATAAACACTTCTATGATATATTCCCTTATATGGATATAAAAATTGGACAAATAGTTAAACATACAATATGTAGTTTAGAAAAATAAGGCGAAATTCAGAAAATCTCTATAAACGGCTTTATTATCACATTCATAGCTATTTGTAGACCATATTCCCTTATATGGATAGTAAAAAAGAGTTAAAGAAAGAGATAGGCTTCGTAAAAAGAAAAATTCCACATTTTTAAAATGACAACAAACTTAATTATAGTGAGACTTTCAAGAGTTTTTATGGTATATTCCCTTAAATGAGTATAAAAATAACTAGAAAAAGTAAATATCTTAAAAATGACTTAATAGTGCGACTTATAGGGTTTTGTGTTTGTGGGGCTTATAGAGAATGGAAAAGGAAAAAACGTGAAACATAAGATGATGGCTTGGTTGAGCTATTAGTAAACAGTTGACTACCATATTCCCTTA
>JAAZMA010000236.1 GCA_012799055.1 Tissierellia bacterium | reverse complement strand
ACCAATCCGTAGCTTCTGTTTTAAATATAATAACCTCCTATTGTTCAAATCGTATACGTATATATTCTTACCTAAATCAAATTTATCTGCCTCTACTATATACTCCTCTTTACCATATTCATTTAACACATCAAATTTACTTCCAATTGAAAAAATCCTTTGATTAATATAAAACTTCCTCATTATTTCCTCCCCTTTTTAACACTTTCACTTACCCCTTTAAAGAGTTTATTTAAATATTAAATACAGTATATTATACTACATTGCGAAAGTCAATAATTTTATAGTTAAAAATTAGAAATTTTATATAACTTTAATTGAACAATGAGAACATAATTAGATTATTCTTCGAATCCCTCAAAAATAGATCTTCACCACCTAATTGTTGACCATGCTGAATGCAGAAAAAGAGCCAATGTTTCTAAACAAAAAATCATTAGCTCTTTTCATTGTTATATATATTTAGTTTTTATTTTGTTAAAACTTACTGCAGTATTAAATTATCTTAATGTTATTAATTTAATTCTATTCCTATATCGCCATTTCTATGAAGTTATTACTAAATATTAGATATATCTACCACATCACCATCAGATTCTTCTATAAACAATTTGCTTATATTAGGATTGTTTTTTTCAATTTAAAAATTTGAACCCTTGTTAATGGTGAGGTAAACTTAATATGATTTACTTTGAATTGATTATTTAAAATTTTCTTCTCTATTTCTAAAATAAAGTTAGCCCACTCTTTTCTCTTTTATATTAAGATTTTTTAGTTTTTCTCTATTTTCCAAAATTCTATATCCATCAGCATCATAAAAAATCATTAAAGCAGTCCCTAAATCACAATTCTTATTGTTTACTATACTATATGGAATTTCAAAACCATTATCCCAATTATAATTTCCTGCTATTATATGCAGCAACTCAGAATCTGTTATATTTTTTATCTCATTTATTGTATCTTTTACATTTTCGCTATATAACAGTTTATATACATATTCATTTTTAGAATTATCTATTTCAAATCCTCCTTAACTATTATTTTCTAATTTTACTTAAACTCTTTCCCATAAGTCTACAGTTGCCCCTTGACTTGGATATAATATATATTTTCTTTTATTAGCTTATTATTATTTATTCTGAATAGATATTATTTCTATTACTCAATTATTACTTTCCTTTAGGTTCTTGTTCCCCCCTATCCCCCGTTCCTCTTTCCGAGTCCCAAGTTCTATTATTTATATGTTTCATATTTTCAATTCTTCTTATTTTTCAGTGCTTTTCTATTACATATTATATATTCTGAATCCCACTAACTTTTAAATAGAATTATTGAACCTAGGATTTCCTAGCCTTTCAAGTTACGGTAGCTTTCACTCCTAGTTATCCTTGTTTTAATAAATACTTCAGTAAATAAAAAAAAGATTAATACTCCATTACTGAAACATTAACCTTCTCAACTTCTTTCACTGCATTATTAGATTTATGCAGTATTTATTTTTCTAGACTTTGTTGATTTTACTGTATCCTAATATTAATATTTTTATGCAGTTAATTAATTATTTATTATGCATTCAAATCTTCTTCAGATTATCTTTATCAGTTTATTTTTTAATCCTAGAATTTACATAATCAATATCTTCCTTTAACGCTTCAATTTCATCAGTTTTCATACCATTGAATATATCTTTTTCATTAGCTAAATCATTCATACTCTTCACTTCTTTTATTAATGAGTCTAATACATTTTTTTCATGTTTAGCTATTCTTGCAAGTACCGTACTATACACTATTAAAGACTCAATATTATTTAATGTTATTTCATTATAAAACTCAACAAAACATCTTCCTGCTGATTGTCCAATTGTATATTTTTCTTGTAAAATATTCTCATAAAATGTTTCTGTAACTAAGTATTTTAATTCATAATAATTAATCATCATAGACACTCCTTAATCTAATTTATATATAATGTCAACTTTAATATTAGGATATTTCTTCATAAATTGTTCAACAACATATCGACAACTAAGACAAGGATATAAATCTGTATATAAAGTAATATTACCTTTAGCATTTACATTATTTCCAAGTCTCCTATTAATGTCTTCAATTATTTTGAATTCTGTATCAACGTTTCTATTCCATGAATTTATCCCAGCCACTACATTATCCTTATTAATGCTTAAAGTTTTAAACTGTTGATTTTCAGGCTTGAAAGAAATACCATCAAGCCTTGCCGCCACCTCATCAGATATATCCTCTAAACTTTGAATTTTACTATGTGAGAAAAACTCACTTTTATCTAGTACATCTATATCTGCTTGAGCATATGCAAAATTAAATCTTTTCTTTAATTTGCTTGGCAGTTTATTTCTCATTTCATCAATTTTCGATAGAATCTTAGAGTCATTTATTTTATCAATAAGCCTTACATCAGCTTTACTTACCCCCTCTATACCCTCTCCACCATTAACAATCTTATTATAATTGTTTTGAATATCATTTAAAGTTGGTATATCAGAAGTATCTACCTTTTTTATATTACCTATATCATCAAAATAGGCTACTGGTCCAATGCCCGCGGCTTCAAGCCCCTTGTTTTTAAATATTTTATTAAGGCCATCTCCTATATCGTCGGAAATTTCTACTCCTACTTTTTTAATGTCTT
>JAAZMA010000302.1 GCA_012799055.1 Tissierellia bacterium | reverse complement strand
CCTAATTCTTCTGCCACTACAGCAAATATAAAATCCGTTTGTTTTTCTGGTAAGAAATTATATTGGGTTTGGGTACCTTGAAATAGTCCCCTACCAAAGATTTTACCAGAACCAACGGCAATTCTAGATTGATAAGCTTGATAGTTTGTACCAGTTAAATCCTTTTCTGGCTCTAAAAAACTAAATATCCTATTCTTTTGATAATTATCTAGCTTAAACCATATTAAAGGCAGAGAAATAACTGCTAATATAACTGCATACCCAATATATTTCCAATCTAGTCCTGCTGCAAATAACATAACAGCTACATAAAAAAGTACTACAGCAGTAGTTCCTAAATCAGGTTGTTTAAATATAAGCATCATGGGAATAGCAGCAAAAAACAATATCTTTAAAAGAGTTATAGGCTGATTTATTTCATTTTTATTTTTATCTATATATTTAGCTAAAAATATTATTAATCCTACCTTTGAAAGTTCAGCAGGCTGAAATCCAAAACCGCCAATATATAGCCAAGATCTGGCCCCCCATTGCTCATCTCCAACTCCAAATAATGCAACTGCCACCAATAATCCAACAGATACAATATAAATAGGAATATAAAATTTCCCAATAAATTGATAATCCATTAAAACTAAAAATACAATGGCTACAATGCCCAATACAGTAGATATAATTTGCACCTTTACATGACGTTGAATTTCGAAAGTTAGGGTAGCAGATTTAATCATAATTATTCCATATATGGATATAAGTAAAACTGTTAATAATAATATAAAATCAAACTTCTTAAAAGATTTTCTTTTTAAATTAAACATAATCTTGCCCCTTTATTTATTGTATAAATTAAATTATATCATATTTTCCTATATGTTAAATGATAAAATTCAAACTAGATATGGTATTATATAGTATAGATATATAGAAAGGATTGATTTTATGTATATTGGTTGTCATTTAAGTATTGCAAAGGGTTATGAGAATGCAGCAAAAGCTGCTCTAGATATAGGAGCAAATGTATTTCAATTTTTTAGTAGGAATCCTAGAGGCTCGTCTTCTAAAGAATTAGATTTAGAAGATATAGATAAAATGAATACAATACTTAAAGAAAATGAATTTGGTCCATTATTAGCCCATGCACCATATATTATTAATTTAGCATCTTACAAAGGAAATATCTATGGAATGGCCAAAGGCATATTAAAGGAAGATTATGAAAGATTAAATAAATTAGGAATACCTTATTTTACATTTCATCCAGGAAATCATGTAGGAAAAGGAGCAGAATATGGCATTCAAAGAATTGCAGATGCATTAAATGAAATAATAACGGGAAATGAAAACACCATTTTGCTATTAGAAACTATGGCAGGACAGGGTACAGAAGTAGGTCACACCTTTGAAGAGATGAGGGCAATAATTGATAAAGTAAAGCATAATGAACTTCTTGGAATTTGCCTGGATACCTGTCACATTCATGCGGCTGGTTACAATATTGTAGAGGAATTAGATATGGTATTAGATGAATTTGACAAAACAATAGGAATAGATAGATTAAAGGCTATTCATCTAAATGATAGTATGATGGAATATGGGAGTAAAAAAGATAGACATGCAAAAATAGGAGAAGGAACCATAGGAATTGATGCTATAAAAAATATAATCAATTATCCTCAATTAAGGGATTTGCCTTTTTATTTAGAAACCCCCAATGAATTGAAAGGATATAAGGAAGAAATAGAACTATTAAAAGGCCTTAGAAGTTAAGAATGAAAACAAGGCGGCCAATGGCCGCCTTTATTAAATCTTCCATAATCCATTTTCAATAGACTTCAATACTTTTTCTTCAAAATCTGGGTATTTTCCCTTTATATCATTTATTAAAATTCCAATTTCATTTCTTTTATTTTCTCTATCTTGGGGACAAAGTTTTCCTATGCCTAGGGGCAAACTTTCTTCAACAACTACTTTTTCAATTACCTCTTCTTTAACGTATATTAAGGGCCTAATTAAATATAAATCATGTTTACTATTATAAGTATTAGGTTTAAAAGTATGAAATTTACCAGTATATATTATATTTAATAAAAATGTATTTACTAAATCTGTCAAATGATGGCCATAGGCTATTTTATTAAATCTTTTTTCTTTAGAGATTCTAGCTATAGTACCTCTTTTTATCTTAGAACAAAAATAACATGGGTTTTTTTCATTTAATATTTTATCTAAAATATTAATATTTTCATATAAATAAGGAATTGCCATAGAATCTAAATAATACTCTATTGGAGCCATATC
The DNA here is from genome assembly GCA_012799055.1 of Tissierellia bacterium. Lineage (GTDB taxonomy): Bacteria > Bacillota > Clostridia > Tissierellales > Tepidimicrobiaceae > JAAZMA01. The sequence goes on along the minus strand of JAAZMA010000302.1, from coordinate 5,956 downwards.
TAAATTTATTCCAATATCTATATGAATGGCAGAGATACTAAAATCTAAATAAGATTTTTCTCTTAATAAATTTAAGGCATATATAAGAAAAATACTATCTTTACCTCCAGAAAGTCCCACTAAAATATTATCTCCATTTTGGATTAAATTGTATTTTTCTACAACAGACCTAATATCATTTAAAAACAATTTATTGTACCATTTTTTCATTAATTTCCCCCGTCTCTTATAACTGCTTGAATACATTCATCTTTATTAAAGTCTTCATTGGGAGTTGGATCTACTAAAATATGAGGAATTGTCTTGGTTTCCATATTTATAGTGCCATCTTGATTTATTCCCAATTCTCTACTATATCTAATGGCAAATTTACTCTTTGGTAAAAACATAATTGGAATATCTTCAAAAACCCTATTTCCCCCTGTAGGTTCTCCAACTAATGTGGCAAAACCTGAATCTTTAGCAAAGGAGGCAAAAGACTCCGAGGCTGAGAAAACATCTTTATCCACTAATAAATATATTTTGCCTTTAAAATTTATAAAATCTGAAGGATTATGGTTTACAGTCCAAGGATTAATATAAATAGGATAGGTTTTATAAAAGGCAAAATTAGTCTTAATTTCCTCAGGAAGCTTTTCTAATGTTTTTTCATCTAAATTTTTAATAGTAGTAACATTTTCAACTCTAAAGGGGTTTAAGCTATCTCTATGACCACTTTTAAAAAACGAATAGTACTCAACTCTTAAAGGCTTATTTGCCAATAACTTTATAATATTTTGCCAATAATCATTACTACCTCCACCATTACCTCTAATATCAATAATTAGTTTTTCATAATCTTCTACTTCTTTTATAAAGGACTTTATTTTATAAAAATCCTCTTCCGCTACTTTTCCACTAGCCATTTGCTTAACTTTCATATAGGCTAATTCATCTTCTATCAGGATTTTAGTTTCTAAAACAGATTCATCATATAATTTGATACTGTCTAAATCCCCATCAAATTGGTATCTATACATAACATAGGGACTAGAAAGGGCGTCATACCAGGCTAGATGTCTAGAATCATCGTATTGGGATAAACTCATATAATAAGATTTATAAAGTTGCTTAAATTCTTCACCATTTAAAATATTCACATGGCCATTGTGTAAATCCCCTAATATTTTTTCCATTGCTTCATAAAATTCTGCATCAGTTTTAGTATTTCTAATTAGCCTTTTATATTTTCTTTTATTTCCTAACCAATCTATACCATATTGTCTTTTATTCACTTCAAAAAAAGGGTAATTTTCTTCTAACACATTATATAAATACTCAAAATCCTTAATTTTAAGCCTAGTTTCTAGTTTAGCCTCCACAAATCCATAATATGATGCATCTTCAGCTTTTACATGAAATTCACTTTTACTATTATAAAGCCTTTCTACTGCAATTATTATTGCCACCACAATTAAAATTCTAGAAATAAGTCTTTTTATTTGTCTACTAGTCATTGTATCCCCCCCAAATTATGTCTGTAAGAATATTCTACATTCTTTGTGGAGGATTTTCAATTCTAAAAGAATATTTATTTCTCACCATTATCTTCAATAACTGCTTTAATACATTTATCCTTAACTCTTTACTATATCTAATTACAAATTTACTTTTTGGCAAATGTATAATTGGAATTGCTTCTGAAACATTTTTAAAACAGTTAGAAACGTGCTATAATAATGTAAGGATATTTGTACCTCTATATTGTTGCAAATACTGAAAGCTTATGATAATTTTTTTACAGGTATTGTTAATAAAGAGATAACTAAGTAATTTCTAAATTTTTTTTAAAAAACTATATTATGATAATAAGAGGGATAATATGTGTACAGGTATAAAAATAAATTATGAAGATGGTTGTGTCATGGGAAGGACAATGGATTATGAAGTTCCTTTAAATTATAATGTAATCTATTTACCAAAAAATTATAATTTTTGTAATGATTTAATGGATAAGCCATTGTATTCAAAATATAAAGTATTAGGAATATGTTTTGAAAATCGAGACCCGTTAAAAGACGGTGTAAATGAACAGGGACTAATGGGGATTACCAATGCTTTTTCAGGGTTTAATCTTTATGCAAATCAAGTAAAGCCAGAAAAGAACAATATTTCTAGTTTAAATTACTTGACCTATGCACTTACAAACTATAAATCTGTAGAGGAATTGATTAAAGACTTACCAAATGTTCATATATCTACTAAAGACCATAGGGGAGAAAAAGTAATATCACCAGATTTTCATTATATGTTTGCTGATTCTACTAAAAGATGTGTGGTTATTGAACCTAAAAGAAAAAAGTTAGTTTACTATGAAAATCCATATAATGTAATGACCAATTCCCCAGGTTTTGAATCCCATATTAGAAGATTAAATCAGACTATGGACTTAGACAATTTAGAAGACTTTAATTCCTCTAAGGATTTGCCAGGAGGATATGATCCAGTTTCCAGATTTATAAAGGCATTTTATTTAAATAAAATGAATATTAAGCCTAATAATTTTAAAGAAGCACTTTCATATTCTTATAATATATTGGCTGCTATGACCATGCCCAATGGATTTGTAAGAAACCAAAAATACAATCACACTACTTATACTAGATATATTTGTGCTTATGATACAAAACATAGATTATTAACTGTAAAATCTGCTACTAATCCTATAGTGTATAAATTAGGGTTTGAAGATATAGAAGATAAAGATAAAAGACAGGCTTTTTTCTTAGATTTGGATTTTAATATGGAAAGTTTAAAGTAGATAAATGAAATTAAGGTAATCAACATACTCTTTTCCAAAATGAATGTCAAAATGTATAATATATCTTTTAAATATTAAGGGATAAATATGATGCAGAAGAAGCGGTAGCACAAACATTTTTAAAGATTATTAATAATATAGAAAGAATATCTGCTTTACCCCTGTCCCCAAATAGAGCCTTATTCCGTTATAATACTGAAGAAGAATATTTAAAAACATTAGATAAAGAAAAATTACTTTCCTGTGTTAACAAACTATCAGATGATGAGAAAAATTTACTGTATTTACGTTTTGTTAATGAAATGAAGTTTAAGGATATTGCAAGGCTTTTAGGGATTACAGGAGAGGCTGCAAAAAAACGGGGCCAACGTATTTTGAAAAAATTACGTCTATATTATGAGGGAGGTAATATGAGTGCCCAAAACAATTAATGATATTATGAAAGATGTATGTCAATTATCTTTGCAGTATGAACTAGAAAGAATTACTAAATTAAACATGGATTACATTACATATTAATAATTATCTACTGGACAAATTAATGAATTAGCTATAAAAATAGAGTTATTACCCCTAGAGTATCGTAATATTCTTTTCTTTAGATATTGTTTCAATGATACCCCTTTTTTCCATCTTGTAGGTTATATAAGTAAGAACTAAGAGTATTAGTTAATGAGGTGACACTATGGTAAACTTTAAATTTGAAATCAAAAAAATTTTAAGGGGAAAGAAAATTCTAATAGCTATTTTTTTGAGCCTTTTAATATCATCTGTTCTTTTTATAGGGAATTATATGAATCAATACAAAATATCAGGTAGAATAATAGAAGATTATTATCCTTGGTATGAAAAACTTATAAGTGAAAGTGAATCCTTTACAGTAAGAATGGATGAAAAAGGTATAAGTGATAAAGACAAGAAGGAATATTTAAAGCCAAATGAAAAATTACAAATAGCACTATTGGAACTTTTCCAATTAGCAGATACAAAAAATATGGAAGAAATACCAGATAAAATTTTAGAACTTTATGATGAATATGAAGAATATTCTAAAAGAGCTATTAAAAAAACCCTTGGGGTTTCAGATATTAGACTAAATGCAGATAAAGAATACTATATGTATCTTTCTAAAAACAAATTACCCTATGAAGATACTGAATATAGTATTACAGGAGCAAATTTTGTGAAAACAGTAGTTAATAGAATCTATGGACTTCCCCTTGCTTTATTACTTATATTATTATGTGTAGATATTTTTTCTGGGGAAAATATGAATGGAACAGAGAATATAAGAAAAATTCAACCTGTAAAAAGAGTAAATATAATTTATTCAAAACTTTTCGCATCATTTTTGTATTCTATATTCTTCCTTTTATCATTAATTATTTCTTCATATTTAATAGGTGGAATTTTTGGAAATGGATTTGGGACTTTCTCTTATCCAGTACAAAGGGGACCCCAAATATTAACAGCTTCAAAAGATAGTATTGTGTTATTTGAACTAATATCTATAGGGAAGTACATATTACTTTCTACAGTTTATTTTGGAGCTTATATACTATTTATATTAGGAGTAGTCTCATTTTCATCAGTAATTTTTAAGGATACCCTATTAGTTAGTGTGATTAGTGTAATTTTAGTATCAATAGCCCATTTAGTCAGTATTAAGTTTATTGATACTGGAAAATGGATCCAAGGTATTATGCCAAATTACCCTATATTTAATCCCTTTGCATTTGAATTTTCTAATAGAATGATACAAGATTTAAGACTTAAACCATTAGCAATAATGTGGATACCTATAATAATGACATTAATTATTGTGTATTTATCTTATATATTATCCAGAAATTCTTATATACAGACTATGTTTAAAGGTAGAAGAATAAAGGATGGAGAGACATCGTTAAAAGAATATGAGAATAAAAATCACATTGGTAAATTTGTTAATTTTAGATTTGAAATATTAAAGATTTTTAGAAAAAAAGAAGTCTATATTACTACAATTATAATTATTTCTATGGTATCAGTATATGGCTATAACTCTAGTAAAGAGTATAAAAGAATATATCAAGATAGAGAAGATTTCTATAATTGGAGATTGGAAAATCTAGATGAGGCCTTGAATTATTTTACTGAAGGTGATATGCACAATAAATTAAAAGCAGATTATGAAAAATATATTAAATTTAAGAAAGCTTATGAAAATAACGACAGGGATATTATATCTGATTCCATGATTTCTGCCATTTATGAAAATCAGGAACAAGCTATTGGATTCATGGGATATTCTGATAAGGGATTTTCCCTAGAAACCATTATGATTAATATTAGTGAAATAGAAGAAGTAAAAGAAAGAAATGTAGAGCCACCTTTACCTTATGCATATGAGGTAAAATCAACTCCCTTTGATAAATTTAGGACTATGGCAGATTATTTGAGATATATGGATTATTCCAAAAGATATCAACCTTCCATAACTTATATTATAAATGGAATTTTTAAAAATGGTTTAAACTATTTAATTCTATTGGTACTTACCATAGCTTTAGCTATAGGTTTTATAGCTGAAAGAGAAAAAAACCATACCCTAAGACTTATGAATATTCAGCCTATAAAAAGTAAAAATATTTATCTAGGAAAGTTATTTGCTCAAATAATAGTATTTGTTAGTATTATAATATTATCTTTAGGGATTCTATTTGCTGGTCTTTTAATTTCAGGTAAAAAAGTTGAGGCTAACTATCCAGTTATTCGCTATGAAAATAAAATAGACGAGAATTATCAAGGTGAAAAACTTTTAAGGAGAAACTTAGCAGTAAATAAGAAACAAGAGCCCATAGAAGTTGGAAGTAATCAATTTGTAGGATATGAATTTAGAGATATGAGTAAAGAAAATATAGAGATGATAATAATTTTCATAATAATAGGTATTATGTCCTTAGGATTTGCAATGCTAATATCTCTTAATATAAAAAACAGATGGCTAATTAGTATAATGACAATTTTAGTTTTTGTTCTTGGGTATGGGTTTTCCATGGGGATTTTAAAAGGAATATCATTAGGACTACCTTTTATATGGCTTAATCAGGCCTTAGTATCATCTGGGGAAGCAAATATTATATTTGATACAAACTTTATTAATGTGAAGTTAGG
>JAAZMA010000283.1 GCA_012799055.1 Tissierellia bacterium | reverse complement strand
TCTTGTGCATTTTTCACACTACCTCCTGTTCCCAATGGGGTGTCTTCAATATAGTATTTAATATTTACATTGAATTTTTCCCCATTTCCAAAATAGTCCATTATCCTATGGGGAAGATAATACAATGTAATAGCTATATCTTCTATTCCATATTCCTTTAGTAATTCTAGGGTATATTCCATATTAGGCTTATTGAAAATAGGAACCATTGGCTTTGGCAAATGACAAGTAAGAGGTCTAAGGCGAGTTCCCATTCCTCCAGACATAATTACAGCTTTAATTTTAACCACTCCCTTTTAAATATCTTATAATGTATTTTGTGGATTCTAAAATATTTTATTCATAATAAAAGCCTTCATTTTGGTATTAATCCAAAATGAAGGCTAAAAGTTTAATATTATTTAATTGATTCTATTCTATCCATAGTAGATTTTTCAATGAATTTAATTTTATTTTCTGAGTTTGATTTATTATCATCTTTTGAGTAAATATATATTTTAATCTTAGGCTCAGTACCTGAAGGTCTAATAGCATACCAGGAACCATCATCAAAATAATATTTTAATACATTGGATTTTGGCTCTCCAGTTTCATCATATAAATAATCTACGGTTTTTATAAGTTTCATATTATCTATATTTTTTATAGGTTCTTTTCTAAAGGAATCCATTATCCTTCCAATTCTTTCACTGCCTTCTATTCCTTCTAGTACTATAGAAATAAGTTTTTCTAAATAATATCCATGTTCCTTATAAAGTTCTTCTAATTTGTCCAATAGGGTTTTCCCCTGCTTTTTATAATAAGCTGCCATCTCTGCAATTAACATGGAAGAAATAACCCCATCCTTATCTCTAACTAAAGTGCCATATACATAGCCTATACTTTCCTCATAGCCATAAATAAAAGTATATTCTCCTGTTTTATCAAATTCATTGGCCTTACCACATATGTGCTTAAATCCTGTTAAGGCCTCTATGGTGGCTACATTATATTTATTACCTATAGCTTTGGACAAGTCTCCTGTAACAATGCTTTTAACTATTGCTCCATTTTCTGGAATAGTTTTATCCTTAGCCCTAGAAGATAATATATACTCTACCATTAAAGCCCCTGTTTGATTCCCATTTAGTGGAATGAAGTCCCCATTATTATCTCTCACCATACAAGCTACCCTATCACAATCAGGATCTGTGGCTATTAATATATCTGCTTTTTTTTCTTTTCCAAGTTCAATGGCATAGTCAAAAGCCTTTACATCTTCTGGGTTTGGATAGCCTACAGTGGTAAAATCTGGGTCTGGCAATTCTTGTTCTGGAACTACAAATACATTATTAAATCCTCTTTCCCTAAGAACTCTTCTAACTAAAACATTTCCAGTACCATTTAATGGTGTATATACTATTTTTATGTCCTTATCTATATCTTCATTTAAAGCTAATTTTTTTACCTTTTCTACATATTCATCATCTATTTCTTTTCCTATATAATTAACTAATCCTTTTTCTTTTGCCTCTCCTAATTCCATTAATTTTATATGGGAAAAATCCTCTACAGCATTAATATTTTCTAATATTTCATCTGCTATATTGTCTAGGATTTGGGAACCTTCTTCCCAATAAACTTTATAGCCATTGTAATCCTTTGGATTATGACTAGCTGTAACTACTATTCCAGAAATAGTATTTAATCTTCGAATAGTATAGGATAATAATGGTGTAGGTCTTATATCTTCAAATAAATATACTTTAATTCCATGGGCAGAAAGTACCCTAGCTGCAATTTCTGCAAACTCCCTTGAAAAATGTCTCACATCATAGGCTATGGCCACACCTCTATTCATAGCCTCTTCTCCCCTATGTACTATAGTCCTTGCCAAACCTTCAGTAGCAAGGGAGACAGTATATTTATTCATTCTATTGGTGCCTGCTCCAATTTTTCCCCTTAAACCTGCAGTTCCAAAACTTAAGTCTGTGTGGAATCTATCTAATATTTCTGTGTCATTTCCTTTAATGGATTTTAATTCTCTTTTTGTTTCCTCATCAAAATAATCATTATTTAACCAAAAATTATACTTTTCTAAATAATTCATAGCTTTCCTCCTAAAGCATATTCTATTTACAATTAGCTATAAATATTATACCACATTATGCCATTCTCTATTATAAAGGTTTTCTCTAAAAAACCCAGTTATATATACTAATTCTAACTATTTTAAGCTAATTTTATCTGAAACACTTTGCATAGCCTTAATTGTCTCCTGAATTATTTCACTTAAATCCATATTAAGCATTTCTGCTCCCTCTCTAATAATTTCCCTATTTACCCCTGCTGCAAAAGATTTGTCTTTCCACTTTTTCTTAACAGATTTCACCTTCATATCAGAAATACCTGTAGGACGCATTAAGGCAGTGGCATTTATTAGGCCTGTTAGTTCATCAATTGTATATAGTACCTTTTCCATAGTTTCCATAGGCTCTACATCAGTACAAATTTTCCATCCATGACTCATTATTGCTCTAATAT
>JAAZMA010000179.1 GCA_012799055.1 Tissierellia bacterium | reverse complement strand
TTATTAATTTGAAGTTTGGAAAGAAAATCTGCTTATTTTTTTCTAAATCCATTAGGCTTATATTATCATCACCGAAAATGCCTATATTCTTTCTAATAATATTTTCCATTTCTTTATAGGCAAATTTATTTGCATCCATTTCCATGGGATTTCTCAAGTATAATTCAATACAAAAGTCTTTATCCTGTTTTATTTTATATTGAAATTCCTCATCATTGTTAAAAAGATATGTGGTTCCATCGTAGGTAAAATAATAGCGAAAGCTTCTATAAAAATCATCCATTGGGATATAGCCTTGAGATATCAAGTCTTGATTTTTATATTGAATGGCATGTCTTATTTCATGAAATAAGTTCCATATTATAAACAAACTATTTACTCCAATGTACTCTGGATTTAAAAAAATAACTTTTTCTTCTTTATCATAATTAGCAAAAGCTGTTTCAAAACCCTTTTTAGGGATAAATAACAATGCCTTAAGATAGTCATTAAGTTCATACTTTTCTACTAGAATTTCAAACATCCAGATAATACTTTGGAGTCTATGACTCTGATTTAATTTCTCCCAATTAGAAAGATAAATTATATCCATAACAGAATTCCTTGTAATTTTTATACCATTACAATCAAAAGATTCTATTCCTATAATATTATGTTTTTGAATAAATTCATTATGTTTTTCTACTCTATATTTCATTATAGAATACCCCCATCAACTAATATAAACATTATACTATTAAATAACAATTTATAATAGTTTTCATAACCCCTTAAGTATTATCTCATATCATACACAAGAGACCAAAGGTCCCCCCTACAACACATAGCATAAGTCCTACTTATGATACGGTTTACCGTAATGGTAAAATAAAAAGCTTGGCAAATTTATATTTTCCAAGCTTTTTATTAACTATGTTCAATTATCCAGTTTAATAAATCTTTATAAGCTATTGAGCCATCTGCCAAACCTAATCCTAACTCAATTAGCTCTTCATCTGTACACATGATTTCAATACCATTTATTTCAAGAAAAACCAACATCGCTAAAATCCCAATTCTCTTATTCCCATCAACAAATGGATGGTTATTAATAAGTGAAAAACCTAGCCTTGCTGCTTTAGCTTGAATAGTCTTATAAATATCTTCTCCATCGAAACTTTGAAATGGTAAATTTAAAGCAGAATCTAATAACTCTTCATCCCTAACATCATCACTTCCACCTGTTTTTTGAATAAGAAGGCTATGCATTTTTAATATTTGAGTTTTAGTTAATCTTTTCGTTTAGCTAATTCCTCAAATACCTTCATATGTTTAGGTAATACTCTTTTAGCTACTTCATCTACTTCTTCATCGCCTATTGTTTCTTCATTCTCTAATTGGCTATATTCTATTAATACATAACGAGGTACATTGTTTTCCAAAATTACTGCAGCTCCATTTTCATCTACTAATCTAGCTACTTTGGAAAAATTTTGATTAGCTTCTGAAATAGATACTAAATTATTTATATTAATCTTCATGAAATATTCACCTTCATTTTATTTATATTATATTCCCATATTAGGATGTATCCAACCTAAGATGTATTCAACCTAAATTATTATAGGCAACTAAGTAGCCCCTATATTTAATATTTAATATAATATAGAGAATGAACCTTACCATCAGTATTTATACTCGTGGTTTCCAACCTTTATTTTTGATGTTAACACTTCATTCTTCCAAGGTTTTCTTATTTCAATGAGATTTAAAACATCATACCCCATTTTAGATAAAAACCTGATTACCTTATCATTATTAGGATGAACCCAATTGTAAACTGTGTCATTACCCAATTCATCCGCAATCTTTTCCGCCTCTTTATATAATTTTGTTGCTATCCCATTTCTTCTTGCATTAGTTGAAACAAATAATGATTCTGCCCAAACTACACCATCATCCAGTCTACAAACTAAATAACCTAATAGTTCTCCATTACTATCTTCAGCAACAAAAATAGGATATCCTGCACCCATATATTCCTTAAATTCTTGTTCCGCTTCATCTTGCTTTGTTACTGATGACATCCCCTTAAGCTGTTCTAATTCTGTTCTAAACTGTGCTATTAGTCTTGATACCTTTTCTTTATCATTAACTTGGGCTGGGCGAATAATCATTACTTCTATCTCCTTTCCTAATTCACATAAATCTACTTATGTACAATATGGTAATTATAAGTTTCTTAATAAATATACTATTGCATTTGCAACTTTGTGTACAGGCTATATTTGTTTTATATACCTTAGCTCAACAGGTTTATTAGAAAAATGGCTATGTTTTTTAGTGCCATCAAATCCAAAACCACATTTTTCATAAAATCTTCTTGCTCGTTTGTTTGTCTCATAAACCCATAATGCAACCTGCTTGCATCCTTCCTTTTTCAATATGCTTATAACTAAATCCATTAGCTTAGTTGCTAATCCTTTTCCCTAATATTCCTCCAGAAGATACATTGAATAAATAGAGCCACAATCTTCTAATTGCTCATCATTGTCTTTATTGGCAAATACCAAGCCACAAGGTATATCATCACAGATTCCAATTAAAACAATTTCCCCTTCTTCTATAAACCTCTCGAATTGTTTTTGTCTTCTATCCTTATCCAAAAATCTAACAATTTCATCCTTAGGTATAATTTCACTATAAGCTGACCTCCAACTTTCAACAATAATATTTGCTAGTGCTTTAACATCATCTGTTACAGCTCTTCTAATCTCATATGCCAATAAAATCACCCTTAATCTAGTAAAATTGTTTCTATTTTATTCTTAATTGTAATTTTACAATTCCTATCTTGATTAATTGTACTGTTGTTTAGCTACTGTTAAATTCATATCTTATTATATGTATTCATAATTATCTCTTGCTTCTTTATCGCTTAAAACGACAACACCTGGTACTTTTGTAACTGGTGCATTAAATTCAATTTCTAAATTCTTTTGCTTCTTGACAATCTTTAATATCCTTCCTTTATAGCCGAAAAAAGTAACACCTGTCTTATTATATCTAGGTACCAAAGAATTTCCCAGCTTACTAGCTATCCTGTCAATAATTTCTTCTCCATAGTCACCAAATCTATAATGTATGCTTGTATTATTTGACTTTCTTTTTGCTAATGCTGAATCATGTATTGATTCACTTTCTACTTTGAATTGATATTTTGTGCCAAAGTCCAACTTTTTTAACCACTCTACATATTTTTCTTTCATAAAGCCCCTTCTATCAATACCCCCTATTTACCATCCATCACACCTTCACCTCTATTACTAAATACATTCTATACTTTATGTAAAATTCCTTTTTTACATTTGCAAAATTTCCCTAATAATCTTTAGCTAAATGAGTAGGAGGTAAATAATTATTTTATATACCGGCCTCCCATATCATCATACATACCGTTCGATATATGGGGGTTTCATAGTTTACACTCTAATTTCAAGGTAATATTTTAAAAACTTAAATATCCTTGTTGTTCAAACCTCGCATTGGTTATGGTTGTAGCAAGAGTCCAGCTATTGGCTGTATGCCAGTAGCTTTTTCTTGTGTTTTCCTATTGTCATGCCTGTTCTCTAGCTGCTCCTAGCTTCTGAAAGCTTTCAAATCTTGTCTTAACCATTTTCATCTTTTTCCATATCATCGTTCAGATTCTTCTCCTTTCCACTTGTCAATGGATTCCACAATGCTTTTTTTCCTTCTATGCTCATTCCGTTGCTTCTAGCTGCTATCACTCTTAACTTGTCTTTTAGTTTATTTGTGCTTTTTTCGTATACCCGTTTGAATTCGATAGTCCAATAATAATATTATTTAAAATAGTGTCTTTAATAAGAATATTATTTTGATCTGATATTGCTATCAAATTCCTACGACATAAATTCATATCAATATCTCTTATTTCCTCATCATTAAAATATACATTACCATTAATTTTATCCTTATATAAACCAATAATAATATCAAGAAATGTTGACTTCCCACATCCATTTTCCCCCACTAAAGCATATATTTTCCCCTTTGAAAAGGTACATGAAAAATTAGAAATAATAATATTATCATCAAAACCAAATTCCAAGTTTTTAACTGTTAACTCACTTACTGATGATGGAACTATATTACCTTCCGGAACTTCTTTTTCAAGATAGATTTGATTTAGCCTATGTACGGAAACTAATGTTTATTGATATTTGTTTATGTTAATCTAAAAGTAGACCACCATTTCAATTGAAAACTGGTCCACCTTAAAATATAATTCCCCTATAAGTATTTTTTTAGGGGGAGATAGAAGGTGATAAAGATAGATCAAAAAGTTGAAATATTATTGGGATATTTCAGGGAAAACAAATCACAAAGGCAAATTAGTAAAGAACTTGGTATTTCTAGAACTACAGTACAAAAATATATTAAAGAATTTGAATCCAAAAGCGAAATATTAGAGGTTTTAAAGGAAGATGAAGATCGCAATAAGGCTGAGATATATCTTCTAATTGATGAGATGGCATCTGAGCCAAAGTATGATACAAGCAATAGGTCTAAAACTAAATTAACTGATGAAGTAATTAAGGAAATAGATGAACTTATTGCTGAAAATGAAAAAAACAGATTGGCTGGAAGATCTAAGCAGTTAATGAAAAAGGTAGATATACATGAAAAACTAGTAGATATGGGATTTAATAGTAGAAATATTATCTTAGCTGGAAACTCTGGAACAGGAAAAACTCATTTATCAATAGGGCTAGGCATTAATGCCTGTAATGAAGGATACAAAGTTTTCTTTACAACAGCTGCATCATTAATAAATGAACTAGGCTATATCTCATTTGATAAGGAAGGAAGCGAATTATTATTTACATTTCTTTCCCTAAGAGCCGAAAAAAAATCCACTATAATTACTACAAATTTATCTTTTGATAGATGGGATGAGATATTTAATGATGCAGTCTTAACAGCCGCCTTAATCGATAGAATGACTCATAAATCTTATGTAATAAATATGAATGGAGATTCCTATAGGATAAAAGAAACAAAAGAATGGTACAGTTTTGGGTTGACAAATACATTAATAGTATATTAGTTTAATTAGTAGCTCCTTCGCTTATAAAGATATAGTTTAAAATTATATTTTCTTTGCTACCTCACTCTTCTTTTGAGATAATGCTTGTACAGATAGAGGCCGTATAGTCAGTCATCTTGAAGCCTAGTCTTCCATTGAGAGAGTTACGCCTCTCCTTTAGTTAGTATATTAAATGAATTATCAATTCATGTTAATCATAACCTTATGTGGAGTTTAATGTCAATATGTTCTTGTCCTAATTTTTAGACAATTTATTGCAAAAGTCAAAACAAGTAATATTATTTATCTTACTACCTCTCATTCTATTAAGCCATTATATATAAATAAATTTTATTTATTATTAATTCATATCTTCAAATTTTTC
>JAAZMA010000278.1 GCA_012799055.1 Tissierellia bacterium | reverse complement strand
GTATTATCCTTAAGTATATTTCTAATTAATTGTAATAGTCTATTAAATTTTTCATTCCCTTTTCCATGAATTAAAGAGGTAGTAACAATTGCACCAGAATTAATCATAGGATTTGCAGGTTTTTCTTCATGGCGTAAATCAAGCTTATAAAAAGAGTTAAAAGCCTCATATGTTCCTTCTACTCCTACTTTTTTAAAAACTCTATCTTCTCCATTGTCCATTATGGCCAAAGCTAGTGCAATTACCTTAGAAATACTTTGAATAGTGAATTTCTTATTATAATCTCCACTACAGTAGATATTTCCCTTTATATCCATAATGCAAATCCCCAATTCATTAGGATTTGCATAGGATAAAGCTGGTATATAATCTGCAACTTTTCCCTGTTTTGTTAATGGCTTGTTTTTCTCTATTAGTTTATTTAATAAATTTTCCATATATAACCCCCTGTCCTTAATCATTAATAATATATTGTATAGCTTGATCTCTTTCATAGGTGGCTCCAATAGCAGGATTTATTTCAACATCTGGTATTATTCCTACCTCTGCATTTATTGTCCCATCTCCATTTAGACCTAAAATACCATTAAAATTAATAATCAGCCCACTATTTGGTAGGGAAAACACCAATGGATTAGTACCAATTCCATCTTTGCCAGTGGTACCACCAACTAAAGTTGCAAAATCACTATCTTTACAAAATGAAGCAAAACTTTCAGCAGCAGAATACACTTTGTTATTTACAATTAAATATATTTTTCCATCAAATCCTATAGGATCCACAGGTTCAATTGTTTTTTGCAGCTTTAAATAATATTTGAAATCTGTTTCTATTTCATCTGGAAAATTGTTTAATATGTTTTTATCTAAATCTGTTACAGGAAAAATCTCTGTTCCAGTATGTTCATAAAATGATTTTCCATAGTCTCCTCTTATAAATCCATAATTCTCCACAGTAATTTTTTTATTTATTAATGGTTCTACAATGTTTTCTTTCCAATAGAGATCGCTTCCCCCTGGATTATTTCGTATATCTATTATTAGCTTGTCATAATCTTTAATTTCACCGAGAAATTCTCTAATTATTGCCCCATCTTTCTCAATTCTTTCATGCCTCATTTGTTCAATTTTTAAATATGCTACTTTATTAGGTATTATAATATCAGTTTTACAATAGGCTACATCAGATCCAGGACTATCCTCCCCTTGAATACCCTCTAATTTCTCCTCATCAAATTCATATCTCTTTAAGACCTTCTCATCACTAATCGTGTCAAACCAAGGTTTATACATATCTTTGTATTCCTCATCAGAGTAAAAAGAATACAAATATAGAAAATCCATATCCCCAAATACATAGGTATGGGGATTATTTAATTTACGAATTATCCTACCTATTTCACTAATAAACATTTCATCTGTATCTGCTTCTTCTATTTTGCTCTTAAACTTTTCTTTTTCCCCTAACCAATTAACCCCATTAACCCTTTCATTTACTTTTAAGAAAGGTGAATTATCTGCAATAAAATCATAAAGATATTCAAAATCTTCTAGTTTTTGTTCCATGGTTAATGGTTTAATTTTACCGCTTTTAGCATTTTTACTAAAAATTATTATGCTAAAGCCTAAGATGATAATTAATGAAACAATTAATATGCGTTTTCTCCTATTCCTCTTCATAAAATATCCCCCTTTTTATGTACATTTATTTTAATAGTTTATTAATGTACATTAAAGCCCCCTGTACCACCAATAAATTCCCTTAGTATAGAATTAGAAGGTATAGCTTCTTCATCTTCTATGGTTCTAAAATAATTTAAAAATCTTAATAGTCTCTTAGCCTCAGAATAGTATATATTATCTTTATCCACTTCCTTTAATAAAGGTACTGCGTGTTTCTTAAGCACTGCTAATTCATATACCAATGCTGAATCAAACATAATATCAGCATTTTCTTGATAAGGGAATATGTATTCATCTTCGCCTTTAGTAACTCCTTTCCATAATTCAAAGGTTCTAAATACGTCATTTCCCCTGTATTTATTATCCCTTACCATTCTTCTTATTAGCCTAGTATCCCTTGTGGATATTCTATTGTGAGCATCTATATTTAATTGCGTTAGTGCAGAAATGTATATTTTAAATTTATTTTTTTCTGGAATATAGGAGGCTAATTTAGGATTAAGACCATGAATTCCTTCTACTATAATAGGATGGTCCTTATCTACTTTAATTCTTTTCCCAGACTTTTCTGATTTGCCAGTTATAAAATTGTATTTAGGTAATTCGATTTCTTCCCCTTCTAAAAGTTTTACTAAATCATCATTAAAGGCCTCTAAATTTATGGCTTCAAGGGCTTCAAAATCATATTCTCCTTTTTCATTTAAAGGTGTTTTGTCCCTATCTACAAAATAATCATCTACAGATATGGATATTGGCCTTTTGCCATTAACTTTTAAATGTACTCCCAATCTTTGAGCAAAAGTGGTTTTCCCTGAAGAAGATGGACCTGCAATTAATATAATATTAATTTCATCGTCTTTACAAATAATATCTGCAATTTCAGCTATTTTTTTCTCATGTAATGCTTCATTAATTCTAATAACCTCATTTATATCTCCTGATATAATTTTTTCATTTAGTGAAGATACATAGCCTAAGTCTAAAATATCTGCCCAATCATTGGCTTCCTTAAATACTTTACCTAATTTTTTTTGTTCTTTAAATTCTGGAAGTTTATTATCACTATATCTATTGGGAAATAGTATTATAACCCCTGGATAATAATATATTAAATCAAATACATCTACATAAGAAGTGGAAGGTGCCAAATATCCATAAAAGCCATCTACATAACCTCCTATATTATAGGTTTGAACTTCTTCTCTATCCAATGTATTGTATAATCTTACTTTGTCTTTATGGCCAAATTTTTCAAACAAATCCATTGCTTCTTCAAAGGGAAGTTTTTCCCTTATAATTGGCAAATCATTTTTGATAATTTTTTCCATTTCTTTTTTAAGCTTTTCAATTTCTCCAAAGCTAATGGAATGACCTTCTTCTAATTCTGCATACAATCCTTCACCTAAAAAATGTTCTATTTTAGCTGTACACTGAGGGAAAACTTCCCTACAAGCCATTATAAATACAGCTGATATGGTTCTAGTATATATTCTATAACCATCTTGGGTACTTATATCTAGAAATTTTATATACATATTTTCTTTTGCTTCTTTTCGTAAATGATAAATTTGATTATTGACCCTTGCCCCAAGGTAATTTTTATAATTATTTTCATAAACTTGTTTAGATATTTCTTCTAAAGTGGAGCCTTCTTCCACATATACTTCTCCTATTCCATCTACAAATACTCTTATTTGTTTATCCATTTTTATTCCCCCCTAATTAAATATTAAAAAGTTTTTCCTCTATAGTTCTATATTTTGTATTTGGATTAGCTATAAATTCTCTATGATTTAAATAATCCAATGGTTTGTCTAATTTTTCAAAGCCTATTTTGTAAGCATGTAATATTTGATTGTCTAATCCAAAATTTTCTTTAAAATATTTATTGATTGCCCTATTGCCATATTTTATATCTCCAATAATAGGATAGCCTATAGAAGATAAATGGGCTCTAATTTGATGGGTTCTTCCAGTTATTAATTGGATTTCTAATAAACTATATTTATTTGTAAAATCTAAAACCTTAATTTTAGTTAATATTTCTTTAGAACCATCTACTTCTTCTTTTAAGACTTCCACTTTATTTAATTCTCTGTCTTTTATTAAATATCCTTCTACTATTTTATCTTCTTTTATTGTTCCTTTAACTATGGTTTTATAATATCTATTAATTTGATTTTTTTTCATAGCTGAATTTATTACCCTTAAAGCTAAAGAATTTTTAGCTCCAATTATTATACCACTGGTATTTCTATCTAAACGATTACATATAGCTGGTGTAAATGTTTTTTCTAATTCAGGATTATATTCTCCCTTCTCATATAAATAATATATCATAGCATCTACTAGATTTTCATCTAAATCCTCTGCAGCATGAGATAATATATCTATAGGTTTATTTATAAGTATTATATTTTCATCTTCATAAATTATATTAAGTGTATATTTTGTTTTAACTATTTTTCTATCTCCCCTAAATTTTTCTATGATTTCATCTGCTAAATATAATTGGACAATATCTCCCTCAATTATAATAGTATCTCCTTTTGCTTTCTTCCCATTTAATTTAATATTTTTCTTTCTAATCATCTTTTGTATAAATCCATAGGGAGCCTCATCTAAATATTTTCTTAAAAATCTATCTAATCTTTGTCCCGATTCATTTTTGTCAATAATTAACTCTCTCAAATTTATATCACCTTTTCTTTAATCTTGTGTTATAATTATATTATACATCAATTCATTGCTAAAATCCTAGTAGTTTGGAAACTTATTACAAAAGAGGTGGGTTGTTTATGGACAATTTTTGGGAAAAATTAAAGGATATTTTATATGATGGCACAGACTACATAATAATGATAATAACAATTTTAATAGTTGTGCTAATTATCAATTGGAGAATAGGTGGATTATTTAATAGAACTAAAATAGATAATAAAGAAAAAGACAAAATTGAAACTATTGGTGAAAACAATGATAATTTAGAAGATAATAAAGATAATGAGCCTAAAAATAGTGAAAATGAAAACAATTCCATGGAAGAAGAAAGTCCTAATTTAATTATAGTCAATATTCCAACAGGTTCATTACCTGGTAAGATTGGTGAAATTTTAGAATCAAAAGGTTTAGTAGAAAGCAAAGAAGAATTTGTAGAAAAAACCATTGAAATGAAAATGGATACAAAATTGAAATCTGGAGATTTTGAAATTCCAGATAATAGCACCATAGAGGATATAATTAATATTATAAGTAAATAGTTGACATGTACATGTCAACTATTTTTTCCTTTTATTAATTTCTACCTATCCAATTACCTTAATCATAATAGCTAATATTATCAAAATAACAATGGTGATTGTTATTTTATTACATATTTAAAAATATTCCCTTACAAATTGTATTAGCTCCACCTTTCATAAATATTTGATGATTTTCTTTAATTTGGATTTCCAACTCTCCGCCTTCTGCCATAACCTTAACTTTATTATCTAATTTTCCCAATAAATTACCTACAAATACTGAAGCAGAAGCGCCAGTACCACAGGCCAAAGTTCTACCTGCACCTCTTTCCCAAGTATATATATGTATTTTATTCCTTTTAGCAATTTTAATAAAATTTACATTGGTCTTTTGGGGAAATATAGGATGGTTTTCAATTTTTTTGCCTAATTCATTTATATTAATATTTTCTATATTGTCTACAAATATTACTACATGGGGAACTCCCACTAATACTGATGAAAAAATCACTTCTTCCCCATCTATTTCAAGCTTTTCTTCTAAAACCCTTTCTCTATTAAAAATTACTGGAATAGTTGAAGGCTTTAAATTTGCCTTTCCCATATTTACCATAATGGTTTTAACTTTATTGTTTCCGTCTAATTCTAATACTATAGTTTTAATACCTGCCAAAGTTTCTACTGTAAATTCTGTTTTATTTATAAAATTATTTTCATATACATATTTGGAAAAACAACGAATACCATTTCCACACATTTCTCCTTCAGTTCCATCTGAATTATAATATATCATTTTTATATCTGCAATATTAGAATTCTCACAAACCATAATACCGTCTCCACCTACACTATAATGTCTATCACATGCTTTTTTAGCCAGTGCCCCTAGATTTTCAATATTATATTTAAATCCATTAAATAAAACAAAGTCATTACCTGCTGCTTCCATTTTAGTAAACTCCATTATGCCCCTCCTTTTATAATTTTAATTATATCACTAAAATCTCATTTTTGTACGCAAAAAAGGACTATATTAGTATAGTCCCTTAGTATCTCTCATTAATATAATCGTCAATTAAGGATTTTTTCTTTTCTTCTAAGAAAACTCCTTCTTCTTTTAAGATTCTAAGTAGCCAAGGGCTTTTAGAATGAAATATGGCTTCTTTATAGTCCAATAGTACTATTTCATACAATTTATCCTCTAAAAATTTTGATTCCATTTTGATAAAATAGGCTTCTACATTTTTAAATTTTAAATATCTTAATAAATGTAAAGTTGCTTTGTCTTTTTCATGATAATAATTATTGCCAATATTCCTATAATAATTATAGTATTTTTTATGTTTCGCCGTTCTTCTTATGTCTTTTGCTAACATATTATAATATTTGGCCAATACATTATAGTATTGATAATTATACATTCCCTTTTCATAACTATCTATTTTAGAAAAAGGCTTAATGTTCATTTCCTGAACAAAGTCAAAATTAGATTCTAAAAATTCTTTCTTTGAAATATCACCATTGTCATATTGAATAATAAGAGAAGTTCTATTGTCAAAAAAAGTATCAAAAATACCTTTAGATTTATAACGTACCAATTATAACACCTTTCTATTTTTTAAACTTTAATTCATTATATCATAAAAATTAAAATTTTTCTTTTAACAATTTAATTTCCTCCTCTGTTAATTCCCTATATTCTCCTAATTCTAAATTTTCATCTAGTTTTAAATTTCCTATGGAGAGTCTTTTAAGATATAGCACTTCCATATTTAGAGCTTTAAACATTCTCTTCACTTGATGATATTTTCCTTCAGTAATGGTTAGTTTTGCCTTTGAATAAAAATCCCCTTCAATTATTTCTAGTTTAGCAGGAAGGGTTTTGTATCCATCATCTAATATAATACCTTCTTTAAATTTGTCAATATGGCTTTCCTTTAAAAAACCTTCTACCTCTACATAATAGGTTTTTCCTATTCTATTTTTTGGTGATAAAAGTTTATGAGAAAGTTTCCCATCATTGGTTAATAAGATTAAGCCTTCAGTATCTTTATCTAATCTACCAGCAGGATGGGGTTTAAATATTAAATACTCTTCATCTATTAAATCTAAAACAGTTCTACTTACTGGATCCTCAGTAGAAGAAACTACTCCTTGTGGTTTGTTTAACATTAAATATATATACTCCCTATATTCTAATTTTACTCCGTCTATTGTAATTAAATCCTCATAGGGATTAATTTTTACATTGTTTTTTGTTTCAATATTGTTGTTAATCATAACTCTACCAGCTTTAATTAATTTTTTTACATCTTTTCTACTACCATAACCCATATTTGATAGTATTTTATCTAATCTTTCTTTTTTAATCATATTATTCTCCTCTATTATATATTTATATTATTGCTTTTTGGCCAAAAATTCATTGTATAAATTTTATAAAAAAAGATAAAATAATTTTGAAACTAAAAGTTTGAAAGGAGATTTATTATGACTCATGAAAAAAACTCACAAGCATTAGATGGTGTAAAATGTATTGTGAATACTTGTCATTATCATGTATTGGGAGATTTATGTGGAGCAAAACAAATTGAAATTAAACCTAGAAACGCCTCTACTACAGAAGAAACCGATTGTGCTACCTTTAGGCCTAATGAAGACAATACCCTAAAATAGAAGGAATAAGGCAGGATTTTCCTGCCTAATTTACTTCTAATTCTATACAATTATCTTTTAAATTTTCAGGCATATCCTCTAGGGAATATTCTACATTAATATAAAAGTCAGTACCAAATCTTTCTGATATTATATCTAAATTTTCTTTTAATTTTTCTAAATCAGGAATTTCTAAAGGCATTACTTTATATATACTGTCTACATAAATTTTTTCCACATCATAATCTCTGCCAATAATACCACATAAAAAGCCATAGAAAGATTCAAGATTTCTTATATTGAACTCCATGGCATTAATGAGCCTTACAGTATAACTAAGGCTAAATATATGATTGTCATCTACGTCAACAAAAATTACATTACCATTTCCATCTCTCATATCCTCATTGGCCCTGTCTATTAACCATTTAGTCTTTCCGCTACCTTTAGGGCCTAAAATAAATTTAACCATAATAACCACCTCCACTAATCTATTACTTTTAATTCTATCTTATTCCACTTGTTTTTTCAATTGTTTTTTACTCTTAATTCCTTGCCAACTCTTTCTTTTTTTCATCTCATCTACAATTTCATCCCGTATTTTCCACCAAGATTCATTCCAATTTACAAATAGAGAATTTTCTTCTGGAGCACGACCTATTATTCTTTGGATAACTATATTTTCATCTAAATATTCTAAAAAACTAATTACCCTTTCTTGATATTCTTCTTTAGTAATTAATTTTAATTCCCCTCTTTTATACATATCTCCCATTACTGTTCCATCTACAATGTACAAAGCATGCAGCTTTACCTCATCTACTTTTAAAGCAGATAGAATTTTTGCATTTTCCACTACATCATCCATATTATCCCAGGGTAAGTTTAAGATTAAATGAGCACAGGTTCTTATACCATATTTTTTACATCTTAAAACCCCATCAATAAATTCTGCCAAAGTATGGCCTCTATTGATTTTCTTTAATGTATGATAATTTACTGTTTGTAAACCTAATTCTACTGTAATCTCTAAACTATACTTGTTTTTTACATAAGAAAGATACTCTAAATATTCATCACCTATACAATCTGGTCTAGTAGATACAGATATACCTACTACATCTTCTACTATGGATTCTTCAATATTCTTCTTAAAATCCTCCAATGGTAAATAAGTATTAGTAAAAGATTGGAAATAAGAAATAAACTTCTTGGCATTATATCTTTTACTAATATAAGCCTTGTTTTTTTCTACCTGTTCCCTTACAGAAAGGGTATTGGGAAGATTTTCAAAGGAACCTCCCTCCTCTCCACAAAATATACAACCACCAGTGCCTATAGAGCCATCCCTATTGGGACAAGTTAGGGGTAGGCTTATAGGTAGTTTATATACTTTTTCACCAAATTTTTCTTTTAAATATTTTGAATAAACATTATATACTTCTATATCCATTTTCTCGTCCTTTCTATAATGAAAAAATCTTATATTTTATAATTTTAATATCTTTTTTAATTCAAAGGCCACTCCAGATTTATTATTATCTTTTTCCGTAATTATATCTGCTACAGATTTTACATTTTTGCTAGCATTTTTCATGGCTATTCCAAGACTTGCATTTTTTATCATGGGAAAATCATTATTATCATCGCCAATGGCTATTATTTCACTTTCTTTAATCCCCCTTTCCCTTGCATATTCTTGTAAGCTTTGCCACTTACAAACTAGTGGATTCATAATTTCTAAAAGTGCCTCTGCTGCTCTAATATTTTCTACTATATGAACATTATATTTATTTGGATAATTTTTATTTATATCTAGATAAAAATCTTTCATATCAGCTTTGCTTCCTAAATATACTACTGCCAAAACCTTTTCATCTTCTATTTCTAAATAACTTTGTACTTTTTTATACCTTTTTTCATCTTTATTAAAATAATTGCCATAGGCTTGATTTTCTATGTCCATTTCTACAATTAAATCATAGCCATTTTCGTAATTATCCACATGAATAATTGGGTGAAGATTTCTCTCTTTACCACTTCCTACTACAGTTCTAAAATCTTCTATATTTAAATGTTTTTCAAATAATATTCTATCTTTTTTTGTCTCCCTTACAATACTTCCATTATTAGCAAGTATAACTAAGGGTTTATTTATAGTTTTTGTCAATTCTTTTGCTGACCAATACCTTCTACCAGTGGCAATTACTACTTCATAATCCCTTTCTATTAATTTATTTATTAATTGAATATTTTCCTTTGAAATTTCCTTATGATCATCTAATAGGGTACCATCTAAATCAATGGCGATTAGCTTGTACATATTTTTATCACCTCAAATTGATACTTTACCTTATTATATCAAAATCTATTGAAAAAGTTTCAAATAATGAAAAAATACTTCAGTCTAAAGACTGAAGTATTTTAATTATTCTTCCTCATCCTCATCGTATTCAATATCATCATAATAATCTAAATCTTCTTCTATAAAAAGCATCTCAAAGGCCTCTGATACAATTTCAAATTCCTCTTCATCTTCAATATTTATAAGATCAAACTCATCCCCATCTTCTACATATCTGTACAAAAATACTTGATCATCATCAAAAGGTACTAGAGCAATGTATTCATTATCCTCTACTTCAAAAATACCTAGTACTGAACATTCTAATTCAGTATCATCATCTAAAGTCAAATAGATAATATCCATTTCATCTTCAAACTCGTAATCATAATCATCGTATTCTTCATGTTCATGTTCACATTCACAATCACATTGGCAGTCTTGTTCATCTTGGCATTCTTCTAATTCATGCTCATCATGACAATTGCATTCACAGTTTTCTTTGTGGTTTTTATTCATAGCAATTCTCCTTTATTAAATATTTTATATTACTATATGCTAATAATATCCTATTTAATTATAAAAGTATACATTATTTTTAATTTTTTTATAATTTTAATAAAATTTTAGATTCATGACCAAAAATATCTATGATTTTTAAAAGTATCATCTCACTTTCTCTTAAATTAGGATCTTTTATTTTAATATTTCTTCCTAATGTAAGTTTTTCCTTAGTTCTATAAAATTGCCAATTTAAATTAGGGGTATTTCCTTGATAATTTACATCTATACCAATAAAATCTAATAAGGCAAGGGAATTGTTTTTCAATATGTTTTTCATTAAATCTATGTATTTTTTGTCTATGGATATTTTATCTATATCTAATTCATATCTATCTAATTCTAAATTTAGTTCCATTTCTCCTTCTTTATTTTCTATTATATCCATTTTCTTTATAAATAATTTCCCTATCTCTTTATTTAAATCTCCTAATATATAAATATTATATGGTGAAGATTTGTTTTCTATTAGTCTATTATTTATTATGGTTTTAGATAAACTCCCCTTATCTACCATTACCCATTTCCTATTATTTTTTTCTGCTACTATTCCTGTAGTACCACTACCTGCAAAAAAATCTCCTACTAAAGAATTTTCATTACTAGAAGTAAGTATTATTCTTTCCAATAGTTTTTCTGGTTTTTGAGTACTATAGCCTAATCTTTCTTTAGAAGTTCTACCTACCATGTTTATATTCCATACATCTTTTAACCTTACCATTGTATACCAGCCTATTTCATCTTGAAACTCTTCTACCCCTTTGAAATTATATGGTTTAAAATCCCTATTATAGGATTTTTCCAATTGAGGATTAAAGATATAGTCTTTAGTTTTCGTATAAACTAAAATATTATCATGTTTTCTTGCATAATATCTCCTACTTGACCCACCAGATTTATAGGCCCATATAATTTCATTTAAAAAATTTTCTTCCCCAAATATTTCATCCATTAATACTTTTACATAATGGACTGTTCTAAAATCTAAATGAACATATATGGTACCTTGAGGACTTAGTAATTCTTTCATAAGAGATAGTCTAATATATAGATTTTCTAAATATGTAACCATTCCACCATCCCAAGTGTCTTTATAAGCAAAATACTCAATAATTTCCCCCTTGCTTTCATTTTCAACTATTACTTTACCTTTATAATTTACATTAGTTAAAAATGGTGGGTCAATATAAATTAAATCAATTTTATCCCTATATCCATCCTCTATTAGTTTTTCCATTACAATTAAATTATCCCCTTGATAAAAAGAGTTTATTCTTTTATCTTTACTTATTATCTCCATTTTATTATGATTAGGTATAATCCTATATTTTTCCACTTCAGGCCCATAATACGCTCTATTTATAATATTTTTTACAGTATTTCTCCCATTATTAACAATTTCAGGTAAACAATCAATTAAAGATAATTCCCTCATAGTCATCTCCTTTTATAATTAATTAAGGTGGCTAAAGCCACCTTATATGAAAACTATATTATATGGAACAAGGGCTATAGCCACAGTCCTGACATTCAGAACATCCCCCACTATGGATTAATTTACCTCCACACATGGGACAAGTATCTGGGTCTTCTTTTAAATGTTCTACTACTAATTCATCAATTTCACTTTGTAATTCTTCTATTTTTTCAATTCTACTCTTATTAGATTTATCAGTAATTAATATTCCTGATCTGGCACAACCATCTCTGTATATAGTAACTCCTTTAAGTCCTTTTTTCCAAGCATATATATATAAGTCTTCCACTTCTTCTACTGTAAATTCATTTGGTACATTTACTGTAGAAGAAATACTTGCATCTATATATTGTTGCCAAGCTGCTTGTACATTTATTCTAGATTTATAATCTAAATTAGAAGTAGTTACAAAGAAATCTGGCAATTCCTCTTCTTTAGTTAAATTGTTTCTATCCATATATTCCTTAACTATTGGAGTAAAAACTTTGTAATAAGTATCTTCATGATGTAGAGATTCAGATTTTCTAGTATAGGAAATCTGGAATATTGGTTCTACTCCATTACTACAACCTATAAGTGTTGATATACTACCAGTTGGTGGTATAGTCAATAGCTGTGAATTTCTAAGACCATATTTTTCAATTAATTCCATTACATCATCATTTGCATTGGATAATAAAAATGGTGCTTTTAATACTTTTTCTTTCCTATATCTTGGGAAAGGTCCATATTCTTTAGAAAGTAGTGCAGATTGTCTTAATGCCTCATTTACTAAAACTCTACCTATTTGATGAATTAATTCTATAGACTCTTCGCTTCCATATTTTACTCCCATTTTAATAAACATATCTGCAACACCCATTATACCTAGACCGATTTGTCTTAATTCCCTAGATAATTCCTGTTGTTGTGGCAAAGGATGAAGATTCATATTTTCATCTAATACTTCATTTAGATAAACAACTCCCTCTCTTACCATTTCTCCAAATCTTTCAAAATGAAATTCAGCATCTTTTGTAAAGGGATTTAGTACAAATTCAGATAAATTTATAGAAGATAAATTACATGAACCGAAACCTGGTAATGTTTCCTCAGCACAAGGATTTACTCCTGCAAATTCAAAGGTATGGTCTTCACTCATTAAATGCCAAGAGTCAATTCGATCTTGATACAATATACCTGGTTCTGCCATATTCCAATTATTTTCAGCTATTTTTCTAAATAAATCTCTAGCATTCACTTTTCTCCTAATTTCTTCCCCAGTAGCATCTACATAAAAATATAACTGAAACTCCCTATCTTCTACTACTGCTTTCATAAATTCATCTGTAATATTTACAGATATATTGGCATAATTTACTTTGGACAAATCATTTTTTACATCTATAAAATCCTCAATATCAGGATGATTGCAATCTAAATTTAACATTAAAGCTCCACGTCTGCCTTTCATTCCAATTAGACCTGTAACTAAGGAGTATAAATCCATAAAGGATACTGCTCCTGTTGTGGTACTAGCAGCATTATTTACTTTTGCTCCCTTGGGTCTAAGTTTTGATAAATTAAGCCCTACTCCACCACCATAGGAGTATGTTCTAGCCATATATTTAGCCGTATCAAAGATAGATTCAATATTGTCCTCAACTTTAGGCATAACATAGCAATTACTAAGTGTGACTTTTCTACCATTTTTGTCTAATCCCCTACCTGCTAATATTCTTCCAGCAGGCATAAACTTTTTATCCTTTATTGCTTTTTTAATAAAATTGTTTCCTCCACTAACCCTAGTTAGAAATTCATCAAAGGATTCATTTTCAAATCTATATTTTTTTTCATAAATATCCCTTTGCAAATCTGTCATTTGCCAGCCATATTTTCTAAGTCTAGCTCGTTCATCCCTGTAAAGAATATATTTTTTTGCCACATCTGGTCTAGTTTTCATTAATTCTATTTCTACAAAATCTTGGATTTTTTCAATATGGACTACATCTAAATTATTGAAATTATTATATGCATTGTCTGCAATTTTTTTGGCAATTTCCTTATCTATACCAATTTCAGTTTCTGCCATGGCTTTAGATACAGCATTTACTATTTTTTCCCCTTCAAAATCCACTATCATGCCATTTCTTTTTTCTACTTTTAACATAGTATCCCTCCACCCTATATGTAGTATGTTTTTCTATTCTATATACTATATATATACAATTTACCATATATTTAATCATTGTCAAGGAAATTTTTTTAAATTAAAACATAAAATATAAAGGATGGCAGGGAATGCTTGTCTGTAAAAATTTAGGAAAATTATTTCATATATTTTCCCAGTTAATATATTGGTTTAAAATATCTACAAATTTAATAAAATAATCTTTTTCTAATTGAGTAAATCTTTCTTTTTCTGGACTGTCTAAATCTAAAACTCCATAAACAATATCTTCTTTAATAATTGGTATAACAAGTTCAGAATTTGAAGCTTGGTCACAGGCAATGTGTCCAGGAAATAAGTGAACATCTGGAACTAGTTGAACTTCCTTTGTTTTAACTGCTGTTCCACAAACTCCTTTCCCAATCTCTATTCTATTGCAGGCAGGTAAACCTTGAAATGGCCCTAATACTAATTCCTTTCCTCGTAGTATATAAAAACCTGCCCAATTTAATCTATCTACACAGGCCATAATAATTCCTGTTGCATTGGATATATTGGCTAAATCGTCTTTTTCAGAGCTTAATTGGGATTTTAATAAAAGGTTCATATATTTTAGTCTTTCTTCCTCATTCATATTCTTAATAGGCTCTAGTTTAAACATAATAACCTCCTTTTACTTAGCGTTGAGAAACTATTTAACTAATCCTATTTGCTCACCACTCCATCCAAATAATCCTCCTGTATGAATAAATAAAATATTATTATGTTCCTTAAAATTTCCTTTTTTAATTTCTTCTACTAGACCATACATGGCCTTGCCAGTATATACAGGGTCTAATACTATTCCTTCTAATTTTGCAAGGGATTGAATAAATTCAATTTCTTCTTTTTGACTAAGGGCATAGCCTAATCCAACATATCCATCTATTATATTAATATTTTCTTTATTAACAGGTATTTTCACATTTGTATATTGGGACATTTCTTCTAATAATTCCAATACACGATTTTTAAAAAATTCACTATTATCACATACATTTATACCATAAATTTTAGCTAAATTTTCATTTATATAATTTCCATAATAAAGCCCTGCATAGGTACCACCTGAGCCTACTGCCATTGCTATGGCATCAAATTTTATTCCTAATTCCTCTTCCTGTTTTAAAATCTCTTCCATTGCTTTATAATAACCAAAGGACCCAATGCCATTGGAAGCTCCCTCTGGAATTATATATGCTCTATGTCCTTTCTTCCCCAATTCTAATTTAATATTTTCCATAATTTCTTTTCTATGATTTTTATATTCTTCTGGTGTAACAAATTTTATATTTGCCCCTAGGATTTTATCTAAAAATAGATTTCCTTCTATTTCATTATCTTCCTTACCTCTTAATACTAAATAAGAACCCATTCCCAATTTAGCAGCCACAGCTGCAGTAGCCCTAGCATGATTTGATTGAATACCTCCACATGTGATTAAATAATCTGAATTATTGTCTATGGCTTCTTTTACTGCAAATTCCAGTTTCCTTATTTTATTTCCCGAAACCTCACTTCCTGTTTGATCATCTCTTTTAATATAAATGTTTTTCCCTAGTTCCTTGCTTAATCTTTCTAATTTTTCAATTTTAGTTGGTAAGTTAGCAATTTTAATAAATTTTGGTATTTCCATATTATCACTCCTTAAGCTTATCTATATTTTCTGATTTAATTATATCAAATAAGTTCCTAATTTCATATGCAATAGAAGGGATGTTTATTATAACAAATTTTAGGTCAGATTAATTAATCTGACCTAATTGTTTTTAGTATTTTATTTTCAGTTTTAATCTCTAAATAGATTGAAACTCATTTATATATAAATTAGATGGTTTATTAAAGAAAAATACTCCAACTCCTCCTATGCCTAAATGAGAACCTAGTACGCTACCTATTTTTTCCACTAATACATTACTATGTCCTAAATTTTCTACAATCATATCCTTTACCTCTAAAGCTGCTTTTATATCATCTGCATGGGTTATACCAATAATTTGATTTGGAAAATCCTTTATTCTTTGTTGCACAATGTCTACAACAGTTTTTAATGCTCTTTTTCTACCTCTTATTTTCTTAATTACCACCATTTTACCTTCTTGAACATCTAAGACAGGTTTTATTTTTAAAACATTACCTATTAATGCTTCACTTTTATTAATTCTTCCACCTTTTAAAAGCCAGCTTAAATCATCAATAGTAAAAACATGCTCTATATTTTCAACATTTTCCCTTGAAATTTTCACAACATCTTCAAAATTTGCACCTGCTTCAACTAATTTAGCACCTTGTAAAACAATTAATCCCGACGCAAAGGAGCCACCCTTTGTATCAATTACCTCCATTTTAACATTAGGGTATTCTTTTCTAAGCTCTTGAATAATAAGACAAGATGTCTGGTATGTGCTAGATAGTTTAGATGAAAAAGAATAATAAATAAAGTCTTGGCCTTTAGATGCATATTTTTTAAAAAGATCATATATTGCTTTTGGATTTGGAAGTGATGTTTTAGGACAAACTTCATTTTTCATTAAATCATATACTTGGTCAACTGTAATTGTAACCTTGTCTAAGTATTCTTTATCATTTATATAGACTCTAAGAGGCAATATATCTATATCATACCTATCAATAATATCAGTAGGTAGATCAGATGTACTGTCCATAATAATTTTTGTCATAATTAATTACACCCCTTATATCTTACTATTAATTTAAAACATGGCAAATTCTCTAATCCACTTTGACATACTTATATTATCATTTAATTTTTAATAAATCAATAAATTATGATATAGATATTTTAATTAAACTTTTTCAATAATAGTTTCTAAATCAAGCCTTTTGTTGTGACTTAGAAAAATATAATCCCATTAATACAAAAGCAAAAGCAAATAATAGCTGCATAAATATATTAAAGCTTATATCTGAAAAAGAATTGACTGTGGTGCCATTTACTTTTACAAAATAATATGTGGGGAAAAATTTCGCCAATGTTAAGGTCTTTTTCCCTAAAAATTCTTGAGGTACCATTACTCCTGATATAAAGGAAGT
>JAAZMA010000261.1 GCA_012799055.1 Tissierellia bacterium | reverse complement strand
TTAACAGTCTAACAATATCAAGACTTTTGTTATTAGCAAAATCATTCTATTACTGGAGGAAGAATTTCAAAATTGTTTACATCTATTAGCCCTTTATCTGTAATCTTCCACACTGGAGATGTGGACAAGGCTAAGAAAGATAGATGCATAAATGGTGCATGAATTTTACATCCTAAATCTTCTATTACTATTCTCTCTAATTCTGCGATTTTTTCGCTTACTTCATGTCCGTCTAATTCATCAGTTATTAATCCCCCTACTGGCAATCTCATATCAGAAAGTATTCTCCCCTTATTTACTACAGCTAAACCTCCCCCTATTTCAATAACCCTATTTACTGCCAAAGTCATATCTAGAATATTGGTGCCTACTACCATAATATTATGGGTATCATGGCCTACAGATTCAGCAAAAGCACCCTGTTTTAATCCAAAACCCCTTACAAAAGCTTTCCCAATATTTCCTGTTCTACCATATCTCTCAACACAGGCTATACCTATGGTATCTAAATTTACATCTGGCTCAACTATCCCATTATAAACCCTTAAGTTTTCTTCCCCTTTACCTGTTAAGTTTTGATCAGGTATTACTTCAATATATCTAATTCTAGCAGAGGTTCCTTGGGCTGTTATTTCTAAATCTTTTTCAGAAATAGGCCCTATTTTAACAGAATTTTTTACTTCTTCTGGATAAGTGTATTTAGGTAAATCTATTAATAATTCCCTACGGGATGCAACTAATTTACCATCTATAAATACCCCATCTACTGTCATTTCATTTAAATCATCTATTATGGCAATATCTGCTGCCTTACCTGGTGCCAATACCCCCACATGGTCTAAACCAAAGTAAGTAGCTGGATTTATGGTTACCA
Source organism: Tissierellia bacterium (assembly GCA_012799055.1). Lineage (GTDB taxonomy): Bacteria > Bacillota > Clostridia > Tissierellales > Tepidimicrobiaceae > JAAZMA01. The sequence goes on along the minus strand of JAAZMA010000261.1, from coordinate 3,836 downwards.
TTTGGATTGCCTCCACTGGATTTACTCCTTCTTTAATGGTACGTCTTACTATTTCATTCATATGACCTAAGGTTTCTAAATCTGCTGCCACCATATCGTCTGTGGCCAATATACATCTTCTAGAGTCCATTCCTTCTTCTGTAATAGCCCTAATACATTCTGCCATATTTTTTTGAGTAGAACCTTCTCTCATAAATAGATAAACTCCTTGACGAAGCTTTTCCATAGCTTCCGCTTTAGTAGTAGTTTCATGACAAGAACATTTTCCCCCTGTGGAAATTATATGGGCTGCTAATTCCTTACCAAATAATTCTGGTGCATTTCCATCTACTACCATTCCCTTAGAACGGGCATATATAGAAGAAGCAATTAAATCTGTAATAATTTCTGGAGTATTTCTATATACATGCTTCACATTGCTAAATCCCTGTAATTCACCAATACCTATTATATTTTTATAGTTAAGTAAATCCTCCATATCTCTAGAATCCACATCTACTCCTGCAGTTTCCAAACTTGGACTATCAGGTGTTAAGGATGGCACCACTAGATATACCTTATTAGGTACCTTATCTATTTCATCTGCCATAGCCTTCATACCTAAAGGCCCTAGGGCATTACCTATTTCATGTGGATCTGCTACTAAAGTAGTAGTCCCAGATGGAATAGATAATCTAGAAAATTCAGTTATAGTTAACATACTAGATTCAAAATGCATATGAGAATCTATAAAACCTGGGGATAAATATTTCCCTTCCACATCTATAACTAAAGTATCTGGGCCTATTAAATCTCTACAATCCCCTACTAATACTATATATTTTCCCTTAATAGCAATATCACCTGGGTAAATCTCCCTAGTAATTACATTTATAATTTGGCCATTATATAAAACTATATCTGCAAACTCACTATCCCCCATTAGTACATCTACAATATTTCTATATTCCATGGCCATTTTTATATATTTTGTGTTCAAGCTTCTTCTCACCTCTCTTTATTTAATTTAGATAATTGTCCATTGTCAACGTAAATCTATTTCACCTATAAAACAGAAGAGCCGTCCCCCTATCTCACATCTATTTCATCTACAATCCCCACTATAGATATATCTATTGGAGAATCCATTTTTCTTGCAGCAATTCTAGCTGCAGTGCCTTTAGTATATATTACTAATTCTCCTATGCCTGCCCCCACAGTGTCTACGGCAATAATTGGCTCCCCTATGGGTTTTAAATCCATATTTAGGGGTTGGGTTATCATTAGTTTAGAACCTACTAAGTTTTCATCTTTTCTAGTGGCTACTACTGTTCCTATTACTTTTCCCATATACAAAATATCCGCCCCCTATCTTTCCATTTCTATTTTAATTCCCAATTCCCTTGCCCTGTCCTTAGCCAAAGGAGTTATTATAGTTCCCTTTGGTAGCTTTAATACTGTATCTTTTGAAAACTGAAGTAAATCCCTTTCTGTAATGACTTCATTAAAATTCCCTTTTGTTTTTTTATCCATTATTAAATCTTTATTACTATTACCTTTAACTAATTCATTTTCTTCTAATATATTTTCCATATAATTGCCATCTTTTATTTCTAAGGCCCCCATATTTTTTATGGTTTTAATATGATTATTTATAAGACCTTTTATTACTTTGTTTTCAGTGGTTTCACCTAAATAATTGTTCACTGAATTAAAATCTAAATACACATCCTTCCCATAATAAAGATATGTCCATAAAATAGTTGAAGAAAAACTATCAATCATACCTAATGCCACTTTAGATAAGGTGTTCATAGTAATATTTGGCATAATTAGTTTAGGATGTTTCTCTACTATATTTTCCAAATTAAATATATCTTCTTCTCCATAAACATTTATGGGATTTAAGTTTTTAATAATTTCATCTTTATTTAAAATCCTCTCTCCCATAAAGGAAAAACCTATGGATAATCTAAAATTCTTTTCCTGTAGTTTTTTAATCTCTATAATTCTAGAATTTATATCTATATTGGAACCATTAAATACTATTAAAATATTGTTACTAGGGGCAATATAGCCCCCATTATTCACTTTTTTAGTTATATTGGCTAAAACATTTAAGGTTATTTTATTTCTCACCATTTAATACACCCCAATGGGATTATTCATATTTTTTAAGTATAACTCTTTCCACCTCTGAATGTGGTCTTGGAATTACATGTACAGAGTGTAGCTCTCCAACTCCTCTAGCTGCTTCAGCCCCTGCATCTACTGCTGCCTTTACTGCACCTACATCTCCCCTAACCATTACAGTTACAAGACCAAAACCAATTTTTTCATAAGCAACTAAGGTTACATTAGCAGCCTTTACCATAGCATCTGCCGCCTCTATGGAACCTACTAATCCTTTAGTTTCAATTAAACCTAATGCTTGACCATATTCTTGAGCCATTTATATTCCTCCTTATTTCTTTTTACTTTCTTTTTTATCATTATTTTCCTTCTTTGCTTTATTCTCCACTTTATCCTTATTGTCCTTTAAATTTTTTTGAAACTTTTCAATTAATTTATCCACCTCATCGTGAGGCCTTGGAATTACATGGGATGATTGGACTATGCCCACTCTATTTGCTGCCTCTACTCCTGCATCTACTGCTGCTTTCACTGCTGCAACCTCTCCAGCAATTTGAATATTTACCCCAACCATTCCTCCTACTCCAATGATTTTTTCTGTACCAATTAGAGTAATATCTGCAGCCTTACTAGCTGCATCTAAGGCAGCAACTGCTGTTGTTAATCCTAAGGCTTCAATAAGTCCCAATGCCATCTGCATCTAAAACCCTCCCTCCTATTTTCTATTTCTAACCCTATCTGCTGCCTCATCTAAGGTTAATACAGTAGCTGTATATTTTTCTTCTTTCACTTCACTTTCTCTATTAATTAGTTTTTTTATTATTTCCTTATCTTTACTGGTTAAATTACTTTCTCTTTCATAAGAAGTATTAACATTAGTTTCCCCAGTCTTTTTAACTACATTGTTCATAACTACTCGAGCCAATGGATTTGTCATAATATTTCACCACCATAATCCTAAAATATTTTATCCACTTCATCATGAGGTCTAGGAATTACATTGGCTGAAACTACTTCCGCCACTTCAGCTGCCCGTATTTTACCACTTTCTACTGCAGCTTTAACTGCACCCACATCCCCAGCTACAGTTACAGACACTAGGCCTGAGCCAACAAATTGAAAATCCATAATTTCTACACTAGCTGCTTTTACCATAGTATCTGCAGCTTCAATGGCTGCTACTAAGGACCTGGTTTCCACCATACCTATTGCTTGTCTCATCTACCTCACCTTCTCTATTTTAAATTTGGAAAATACCTATTTATATCTATATTTTCATACCTGGGAATTTTAGCCCTTTCAAATTCAAAAGCTAATTCTCCCATGGGTTTTGTAGCGTCAATTCCCACTTTGTCAGTTACACCTCTTAAATCATGGGATGGTTCCAATGAAGAACCTAGTGCTCCAGGTACAATTACCATATCTAAACTAGCCTGAGCCCTTGTAGTAATAGCCCACTCTATATCTTGAACATCAAATATATCCACATCCCCATCTACTATTACCACTTGCTTTAAATCTTTATTTGAGCCAAGGGCTGCCAATATTGCAGACTTTCCATCTCCTTCTTTTTGTTTATTAATAGATGCAAAGGCATTAAATCTATAACCTCCACCTTCTGTTACATTTACATCTATTACATCCACTTGATTTCTTAAACTATTATATAATTCCACTTCTCGAATAAGTCCATTGGATACATGTTCTTCTCTACAGGGAAAAGC
>JAAZMA010000012.1 GCA_012799055.1 Tissierellia bacterium | reverse complement strand
TAGCGCGTTCATTTTACCCTTGACAATCTCAAGGCGGACTTTTATAATCGTCAAGGCGAAATTAAAAGCAATTTAAAGCAATTCTATAAAACATTGTGCTATTTTTTCATGTTTAGTTTACAAAGCCGAATATTTATAACTATTATATATATATTATATAGAAAAAACAATTTTAATAATATATAATATTATTTAAGTATGAATACTTTGTCAATATTATATAAACACAGGAATATGAATACATTATTTTGAGAGGTGTAATATGAAATATTTAATAAAGGAAAAAATATTTACTTTTGCAGATAGATTTAATATTGAAGATGAAAATGGTGTTCCTAAATATGAAGTAGTTGGGGAAATATTTACCTTTGGTAATAAATTAAGACTATATGATTTAAATGGCAGGGAAATTATTTATATAGAACAAAAGCTTTTTAGATTTTTGCCAGAATATTATATATATAAAAATGGGAATTTAATGGGGAAAATTAAGAAAGAATTTACATTTTTTAAACCTTATTTTAATATTGAATCTTCCTATGGAAATTTAGAATTGGAAGGGGACATATTTCACCATGAATTTAATATTTTAAGAAATGGTAGAGCTATAGCTTATATAAGTAAAAAGTGGCTATCTTTTTCAGACACTTATTCCATTGATATATTAGATGGGGAAGATGATGAATTTATATTATCTATTGTAATAACTTTAGACCAAATATTTTACGATGGAAACAATAACAATAATTAAAGCTTATGGGATTTAGGACTATTTTGCAAAGGAGTTTATTATGAAAAGAATGATTTGTTTTTTCTTAATACTTACTTTATTAATTTCATCTGGTTTTGCCTTTGCTGAAGGAGAAGAAAACACTATTACCATATCCTTAGCAGGAGATGTAATGATGGATGGCTCCGTTAGACAACAAATTAATAAATATGGATATGATTATCCTTGGGAAAAGGTAAAAGATTATTTTATGGAAAGTGATTTGTCCATAGTAAATTTAGAAACTAGTATCACCACTAGGGGAAACAAATGGCCTAATAAACAATTTAATTTTAAGTCTAATCCTAAAAACTTAGATTCTATGAAGTCTGCTGGTATAGATATGGTTACTTTAGCCAATAATCATGTATTAGATTATAGTAATCAAGGATTTTTAGACACTATAGATCATTTAAAAAAGAAAGAAATCCCTTATGTAGGTGGAGGCAAAAATAAAAAAGAAGCCTTAGAAGGGGTAATCATAGATAAGAAAGATGTAAAAATTGGTGTATTGGCTTTTTCAAGGGTTATTCCAGATGTTAAATGGTATGCTAATAATAATAAAGCTGGAATAGTTGGTGCTTATGATGGCTATACAAAAGAAATGTTTAAAAGAATTGAAGAAATGAAAAAAGAAGTAGATATATTGATTTTATCCTTTCACTGGGGAGTAGAAAGAAGTACAAAGCCAAGGCCACAGGATATAAAAATAGCCAAGGCAGCCATAGAGGCAGGTGTGGATATTGTAATGGGACATCATCCCCATGTACTTCAAGGATTAGAAATATATAAGGGAAAGCCAATTTTTTATAGTTTAGGGAATTTTGTTTTTGGGGGCAAAGATACATTAACTAGGACTACTATGATTGGGCAAGTAATTATTAAGGATAAAGAATTAGAAAGGGTAAATCTTATACCTTGTACTATAGCAAATGGTAGACCTATTCCTGTAGCAGGAAAAGATAGGGAAAAATCCATTGAATATATAAATAATCTTTCTAAAACTTTTAAAACTAATATTAATAAGGACGGAACTATTAATATAGTAAATAGAATGGAAAAAGGAAGTGAGAAAAATGTACGGTCTAGTATTAGAGGGTGGTGGTGCCAAAGGGGCGTATCATATTGGAGCTTATAGGGCTCTAATGGAAGAGGGAATTGAAATCCAAGGGATAGCTGGTACCTCAGTAGGTGCTTTAAATGGTGCCATATTAGCCCAGGGGGATTATGAAAAAGCCTATGAATTGTGGTACAATATGTCCTATTCTAAAGTAATTAATGCCACAGATGAAGAAATTGAAAAATTAAAAGCAGGTAAGCTATCTAAAGAAGATTTAAGTTTAGTAGCAGAGAGGATAAAAGGTGTTATTTCAGAAGGAGGATTAGACATAACCCCTTTGAGAAATTTAGTAATGGAAGTAATAGATGAAGAAAAAGTTAGAAATTCGGGAAAAGACTTTGGAATAGTAACAGTATCTCTTTCAGATTTAAAACCTTTGGAAATATATATTGAAGATATACCAAATGGGGAGTTAAGGGAATACTTATTAGCTTCTGCATATTTTCCTGCATTTAAAAGAGAAAAAATTGGTGGTAAAAGATATGTAGATGGGGGGATTTACAATAATCTTCCAGTTAATTTATTAAAGAATAAGGGATATAAGGATTTAATTTTAATTAGAACCCATGGATTAGGCTATATTAAAAAAGTGGATTTAGAAAATTTAAATACCATAATCATATCTCCCAATGAGGAATTGTGTAGGACTTTAGATTTTGAAAGGGATAGTGCCCGATACAATTTAACACTAGGTTATTATGATGGAATGAAAGCATTAAAAGATCTAAAGGGTTTCCATTACTATATAGAGCCTACAAAAGATGGAGATTATTTTACAGATTATCTATGGAATTTAGAGGAAGAGAAAATACTTAAATTAAAAAAAGTTTTCAAAATTGATGAAAATATACCCAATAGAAAGGCTATGTTTGAATTTATAAATCCAAAACTATCTAGTTTATTAGGAGTAGAAAAGCAAGATGAATATGAAGAGATTTTTTATACTTTAGTAGAAAAATTAGCTGAAATATATGGAATGGAACGGTTTAAAATTTACAAATATGATGAATTAGTAAATTTAGTAATGGAGAAAATAAAATTAGAAGAAGAAAAAGATACAGGAATATTAGATAAGATTATTGACAAAGTAGATGTACTATCTTTTTTTACTAGAGAAGAAACTATTAAAGAAGTGGGACAAATATTATTATAAAATTAGTTGCTATTTTTTAAAATAAAGGTTATAATAAAGTGTAACCTTAATTCGTCAGTAAGGCATTTTGTTTTAGATTTTTATGTAGTAAATAGAAATAGTATGAGAAATAAGATTTAGAATTGATTGTTAGAACTCCAAATCTTTATTTCTTAAAAAGCATTCTGAGAATTAAAGGAATAAATTTTTGGAGGTAGTAAAATGATTAATGGTACAGTAAAATGGTTTAATTCAGAAAAAGGTTTTGGATTTATTCAAACTGAGGAAGGTACAGATGTATTTGTACATTTCTCACAAATTAATAAAGAAGGATTCAAAACTTTAGAAGAGGGAGAAGCAGTTACCTTTAGAATAGTTGAAGGGGAAAAAGGCCCTCAAGCTGAAAATGTAACACCAGTAAAATAATTAGACTATTAAAATGCTTAGGATTTAAATCCTAAGCATTTTTTGTTTTTAGAGACCATTGAAATCCCAAAGGATACTGAAGAAATTTAAATTGCCATCCTGAGCCATAGACTCTACATACCCATTGAAACAAATAGATGTAGGGAAGAAGTCTAGCTCTATGTTAATTGAAGGTTTCCTTATAAGATTATTTTATGAAATATAAAATCCTATAGATAAAATCAATTGAAAATTATTATCATTCCCGTTTAGAATAAATTCCAATGGATATATATAAAATAAGATTGGAAATAATAATAATAAATAGAATATTAGGAGGTAAGACATGGAAAGATTAGTAGGAAATATGGCACCAGATTTTACTATGAATGCTTGTAAAGGTGATGGTAGTGGATTTACAAAAGTAGCATTAGAAGATTATAAGGGAAAATGGCTAGTAATGTTCTTTTACCCATTAGATTTTACTTTTGTTTGTCCAACAGAAATTACATCTTATAGTAAAAGAGTAGAAGAATTTAATAAAGAAGGTGCAGAAGTTTTAGCAGTATCAGTAGATAGTGAACATTCTCATAAAGCATGGATAAATTCCAGCCTTGGAAAGGTGAATTTCCCAATAGCATCTGATATGACTAAAAAAGTATCTAGCGATTATGGGGTACTTTTAGAAGATGAAGGAGTTGCTTTAAGAGGATTATTTATAATAGATCCAGAGGGCAAAGTTCGCTATTCAGTAATTCACGATAATAATATTGGAAGATCAGTAGACGAAACTTTAAGAGTACTTAAAGCATTGAAAACTGGTGGCCTATGTGCAGCAGATTGGATGGAAGGGGACGAATTATTATAAAAATTAAACCCTAATTACTATTTTTAGTAATTAGGGTTTTTTATATTTAATAAAAATGTGATATAATCCTATATAAGAATTTACTTAGGGGGATATTCAATGGATATAGAGTATATTAAAAATAAAGTATATAATAGAATACCACAGCCTTTAGATGTAAAATATAAATATGCAGTATTAGTTCCAATAATAAATAACAATAATAGATTAGAATTAATTTTTCAAATGAGGGCAAAAACTTTAAATAGACAGCCAGGGGAGGTGTCTTTCCCAGGAGGACAGGTAGAAGAAAATGAGTCCTTTAAGGAAGCAGCTATTAGGGAAACTATAGAGGAACTTAATATTTTAGAAGAAAATATTGAAGTAATTGGAGAATTAGATTATGTAGTATCTTATTATAATTCTACAGTCCATGCTTTTTTAGGGATTATTAATGGAGTAGATGTAGACAAGATTAATCCCAATAAGGAAGAAGTAGACCATATATTTACTGTACCTTTAGATTTTTTTATGAAAAATGAGCCAGAAGTATATTATTTAGATTTATTAATCCAAAATAGTGCAGAATTTCCATATAATTTAATACCCAATGGAGAAGATTATAAATGGGGTAGAGGAAAGCATTCAGTACATTTTTATCATTATGAAGATTATATAATCTGGGGTTATACTGCTAAAGTTTTAAAAAATTTAACTAATATAATAAAAAGCCACTAATTTAGTGGCTTTTATCTTTCTCCAATTATTTTATTCTTAACTATATTATCCTCTTCCCCCAAATACCTTAAATCCTTTATTAAAAATATGGCAGTTAGCATAGAAGCTACAAAGTCCGAAACAGGACCTGCTGCCCAAACTCCAGTTAATCCAAAGAACTTTGGAAGTATAATTAAAGCTGGTATTAGGATTAAAACTTGTCTAGATAATCCTAATAAGGCCGCTTTCTTAGGTTTACCTGTGG
>JAAZMA010000317.1 GCA_012799055.1 Tissierellia bacterium | reverse complement strand
TTTTTCATTCTATAACTACTAACAAACTATCAATACGATTTAAGTTTCCAATTATATTTTTCAAATGGTAATTATATATTAGATCCATTTCATCTTTATTTTCATCATTAGAAACTGGTAGTTCTTTTCCAAATAATTTTTCCAATGATTTTTTATTTTCTTCATCAATATTTGGATGTTTATCTATGGAATAAAGAACACTTATATTACTGTAGATATTTTCCAATAAATCAAATATGGTTTCTAAATTGTGGAAGGTATCTGATTTATATAAATTAAGTTTGACTTCTTTTTTTAATAAACCGTAATCTTCCTCAATTATTACCAAATCTTTTCTAAGGGATTCTAATTCTACACCTTCTTCTTTCCAAATAATTGCTCCTACAATATTTTTAACTTGATAATACATTTTGTCCACAGATTCAACCATTTTATTTTCCAAATTGGGAGGTAGTACAAAATAATTAATTAAAGTACCAATTACTAATCCAAATAGAGTGTCCACTGTTCTATAGAATGCATAATCTACTCTAGAACCTTCCTTATAATTTAATATAATAGATAGAAAGACCATACCAGATAATTGTACAGACTGTTTCCAGCCAAATAGATTACACACATATATAATTATGACAATTCCCAAGCCAATGAAAAAAGGGTTTTCAGGTGCTACCAAGGAAAAAAGTAATGCTATAATACCACCTAATATGGTACTAAGCATTCTGTCTACGCCAGAACTAAAAGATTCAGAAACGGAAGATTGCATAGCAGTTATGGCAGCAATACCTGCAAAAAAAGGAGAACGTAAATTTAGTAATTGAGATAAAAATATGGCTAGGGCTACAGCCAAGGCGGTTTTTAAATTTCGAAGACCTATTTTTTTCACTTTCAAAATTTTCACCTCCTAATATTACAATTATTATACCAACTAGCTTAAAATAGAACAAGATAAAAGCACAAATATAATATATTAATTGGAAACAAGTGCAAAGTGTAATATAATAATATTAGAATATTTTGAGGAGGTAAATTTTGTGGAAACTGAAAATAAAAGATTTAAAATACTATTTGCTATTGGATTAATTGCTGTATTTATTTATTTAATAATAAATTTAAATATTTTTAGTAAGGAAAGTTTAAAAGAAATTTTTATGTCTGCTAGGGATGACAAATCTTTTGGCATGTTTTTTACAATTTTTATAGCTTTATTAATGGTTTTTTTCGTTCCTATATCCTGGTTTTCAGCATTAGGGGCTTTTTTCTTTGGCTTAAAAGGCTTCTTGTATGTAATAACAGCTGGTATGATAGCTGCTGTCCTTGCTTTTTACATAGCCAAAGTTTTTAGAAGGGATGTTGTGAAAATTGTAAATAAACTTTATTACAGAAAGGAAAGAGACATAACCTTAGAACAGATTTCAAATAAGATTGAAAAACATGGAATGGGGTATGTATTTTTTATGAGAAGTATGCCTTTTATTCCCTTTAGTATTGCCAATTATGTTTCAGGGCTTAGTTCTATAGGATTAAAGGATTATGTTTTAGGCACTATAATGGGTCTTGCACCAGGTCAATTTGCCACTACTTATTTTTTCTATAAAGCAGTAGATGTAAGGGAAAATCCCATAGGAGCCTTAATTGCAGGTGGGATTAAAGCAGCTTATGTACTTTTAGTTATACTATGGCAAAGAAAGTCTAAATATAGTACTAAAGAATAAGCTTCAGTTTGTCGATATAAACAGTAGAATAGATTCAAGGGGGATAGTATTATGCAAATTGATGGGGTGAACAATGTAATAGATACTAATAGGCATACTGAAATTAAAGCTAATGTGGTAAATCCCATTAAAACTGGGATAAAAGAAGAAAATCTAGTTTCAGAAAAAAGAAAAAGGTACACTGAAGATGAAATAATTAACACTATAGAGAAAGCCAATAAAGAATTTATAGCCTATGATAGAAGATTTGAATTTTCAATCCATGAAAAGACAAAGCAAATTATGGTAAAAATAATTGATGTAACTAATGATGAGGTAATTAGAGAAATACCTCCAGAAAAAATATTAGACTTAGTAGCAGCCATATGGGAAATATCTGGAATATTAGTAGATGAAAGAGCCTAAGGTGGTGAAAATATGTATAATACAATGAGAATATCAGGCTTAGCATCAGGAATTGATACAGATGAAATGATACAACAACTGATGCGTGCCGAGAGAGTTAAAGTAGACAGGGTAGAACAGGACAGGCAAATACTTTTGTGGCGACAAGAAATGTATAATGATTTAAACAAAGCTTTTGCTAATTTTATATTAAAAAGTAGAAAGGATTTTGGACTAACTTCCATTGGTTATAATGGAACCTTTAGAGCTAATTCTTATGAAAACTTAAATTGGGTAAAAAAAGCTACATCTTCGAATGAAAGTATTGCAACTGTATCTAGTACTTCCAAAGCTGTAGATGGAAGCTATAATGTTAATGTTACACAATTAGC
>JAAZMA010000063.1 GCA_012799055.1 Tissierellia bacterium | reverse complement strand
TATATCTATTTTTGAACACAAAAAAACCGCCAAAGGGAATTCTCCCCCCTGACGGTTGGCGCTTGCGATAAGCAAACTTTGTAATTGTAAACAAACTCGTGTGTAAATAAACAAAATATTATCTCTTTGAGAATTGTGGTGCTTTTCTGGCACCTTTTAAACCGTATTTCTTTCTCTCTTTCATTCTAGAATCTCTAGTTAAAAATCCTGCTTTTTTAAGTGCTGTTCTCAATTCTTCGTCAGATTCTACTAAGGCTCTAGATATACCATGTCTAATGGCTCCTGCTTGGCCTGTAAATCCTCCACCACGTACATTAACAAATACATCGTATTTATCTATGGTGTCAGTTATTAGTAAAGGTTCTTTTACAAGAACTTTTAATGTATCAAAATCAAAGTATTCTTCAATATCTCTATTATTTATGGTGATTTTTCCATTGCCAGGAAGTAGTCTAACCCTTGCTACAGAAGTCTTTCTTCTTCCTGTACCCATGTATTGTATATTAGCCAATTATAATCCTCCCTTCTAAAACTTAAAATTCATATGGTTCTGGTTTTTGTGCCTGGTGATTGTGTTCTGGTCCGCTATATACTCTTAGTTTTTTATACATTTGTCTTCCTAATTTATTTTTTGGCATCATACCCTTAACAGCTAATTCAATTGCTCTTTCAGGATTTTTCTCCATTATCTGTTTATAGGATATAGATTTTAATCCACCTGGATAACCAGTATGATATTTATATTCTTTTTGTTCTAATTTTTTTCCAGTTAACTTTATCTTGTCCGCATTTATTACTATTACAAAGTCCCCAGTATCTACATGAGGAGTATATATTGGCTTATGTTTTCCTCTTAATATAGTCGCAACTTCAGTTGCCAATCTACCTAGTACTTTGTCCTCAGCATCTATTACATACCATTTTCTTTCTATTTCTTCTGGTTTAGCCATATAGCTCTTCATTCTTTTCCCTCCTTATTTCCTCATTGGGTTTCAAAAAGTTCCGGGGCTTTTTAAAACACTCTAATATATTCTAATACAAGTAAATATCAATGTCAAGACCAATTTTAATAATATACTTTTTCTAAATATAAGCCCTCTGCTGCTGCAGTATGGCCTGCAAATTTTCTATTTTTCTTAATTATTATATTGGGGATTTCTTTAGGCTGAATTTTATTTCTCCCTATATCTATTAAAGTACCTACTATAATTCTCACCATATTATATAAAAAACCATTTCCTTCTATATTTAATTTAATGAAATCGTTTTTATGACTTAAATTAATATTATATATAGTTCGACAAGTGTCTTCTAATACATTTTTAGAACCTGCAAAGGATGCAAAATCATGGGTGCCTAAAAAGTATTTAGCTCCTCTTTTCATTTTTTCAAAATCTAATACATAGGGCACATGATAAGAATAATTTCTATATAGTGGACTTCTTGTGGCATTATTATAAATTAAATAGCTGTATTTTTTAGCCACTGCATCATATCTGGAATGGAAGTCATAATCTACTTCTTCTGATTCTATTATGGCAATATCCCAAGGTAGTTTTGTGTTTAAGGCATCTTTAAATTTCTCCCCAGGAACACTAGATTTAGTATGAAAATTTGCCACTTGCCCTTTTGCATGGACTCCACTATCTGTCCTACCAGAGCCTATTAAATTCACCTTCTCCCCTGTGATTTTAAAAATAGCCTCCTCTATTTTATCTTGAATACCAATACCATTAATTTGCTTTTGCCAACCTACATAATTGGTACCATCATATTCTATGATTATTTTAATATTTCTCATACTATCCCTCTAAAAATAATTTATATATTTAGTGGAAATAATAAATCCAAAAAACATTATTGATATTGTCAAAGCTATTCCATCTACTTTGCCTAATTTTAATTCTTTTAATCTAGTTCTATGTTCTCCACCTCTATAACATCTGGC
>JAAZMA010000121.1 GCA_012799055.1 Tissierellia bacterium | reverse complement strand
GGCTACTATGGCAAATATGGCAAGGAAACGTCCTAGGGAGTTTTTTATTTCCCTGAAAGTGTCCTTTATTAATGATTGCTTCACTACCATTCAATCCTTTCCACTGGTAGTGGATTTACATTTATTAACTCTTCCTCTACTTTTCCATTTTTAATTTTTATTACTTTATCTGCCATAGGTGCTATAGCTTGATTATGAGTAACTACCACTACTGTCATATTGTGCTGACGACTAGTATCTTGTAACAATTTAAGCACAGATTTCCCTGTATTATAATCTAATGCTCCTGTAGGTTCATCACATAATAATAGTTTGGGATTTTTAGCTAAAGCTCTAGCTATGGCTACTCTTTGTTGTTCCCCACCAGATAATTGACTAGGAAAATTATCTCTTCGGTCTGTAAGACCTACTTGTTCTAAAACCATTTCTGGCTCAAAGGGGTCTTTGCAAATCTCTGTAGCTAATTCAATATTTTCAATTGCGGTTAAATTTTGAACCAAATTATAAAATTGAAATACAAAACCTATATCATTTCTTCTATAAGTGGTTAGCTCCCTAGAGGAATATCCACTTATATTGTTTTTATCTACTATTAATTCCCCATAAGTTGGAGTATCCATTCCCCCTAAAATGTTTAAAATAGTGCTTTTACCTGCACCACTAGGACCTACCACTACTACAAACTCACCTTTTTCTATGGAAAAAGATATATTGTCTAAGGCTTTTATTTCAATTTCTCCCATTTCATATATTTTTTCCACATTATTTACTTCTATAAATTCTGACATAATTCTTCACCCTTGCTATTTAAACTTGTGTTTAATATTATATTATACATTATACCCTATTTCTCTATATCAGCACTAATAAATTGTTAAAAAACATTAGAAACAGGAGAAAGGTTTAAGGCTACTAAAATAAATATTATCTTAAGTGCAATCAAGGCTTCTTCATCTATATATACAGTAACAATATGATTTTGGTTTCATTTTTTAAACTATCATTTTATATAAAAAATAGGAGAAAAATCTCCTATTTTAATTGTAAAGAAAAATATTCCCTTTTTTCCTAGCTAAATCTTCCATAGCTTTTGTAAATCCATTAATCCTAAAGAATACAAAAAGTATAAAGTATTATATTAAAGGAGATTTATCTCCTAAATAAATCTAAAAGTCTTTCCCAAAAACTTTTATTCCCTTTTTCCTCAATTTTTACTTGTCTTTCAAGGCTTTCAATTTTAATAGCTGGAGTTTTCATTATAAATTGACAAGTGGAATTGTTTTCATTTCTACTATCTACAAAAGAAGTATAATCTTCTTCTGTAGCTTCTTTGTTATCTGTGAACATTTCAACAGTATTATTTATCTTATCTATGCCCTCATTGTTTATTTTAGATATTCCCTTGGTCAATTCCTCCTGTCCTTCTGCCAATTTTCCTACTTTATTTGGAAGAATTTTTGTATTATTGTTTATTTCAGAAATTCCATTTTCCATGGAATTTAGGCCTTGAAATAGTATGTCTAATCCTTCAGTTAATTGAGTGTGGCCATTATACATATTAACTAATTCTTTAGGTAAAGGTTGAAGCTTTTGGTTTAACTCATTATATCCTCCGAAAATTTCATTTAAACCCTTATTGTATTCAGAATAGCCTAGATACAATTTATTGGTATTCTCTGCAATAGCCTTGATTCCTTTATAGCTTTCATTTAATCCATTACTTAAATTTTCAATGGCCACTCCTTCCCCAATTACCCCTTCTACTAAAGCTTTTACCCTTGGGTCTTGACTATTTTGTAGGGATTTAGCTAATTCTACTAATTGTTTATGATTGGAATTAAGGGTAATTAGCCCATTATTTAGTTCTTCAATTCCACCATCTACATTAGTAGTTCCTTCTTTTAATTGGAATAATCCTTCCTTTATGCCACTACCTTCTTCAACAATTGTTTTAAAGCCATAATTTAATTCTCCAATTCCCTTTACTAAATTCTCCATATTTTCTTTTAAGCTTTTAAAACCTAAATTAAATTGATTAAAACCTTTAGATATTTCTTTAGTTTTACTATTTATTTGATTAAATCCTGAATAAAACTCCCCTATTCCATCTGTCAAAGTTTTTAAGCCATCTTTTAAGTTAATAGTTCCCTTATTTAATTCTCTAGAGCCTTTTTCTAATTCATTAAAGGCCTCTGCCATTTCATCTATCCCCGATGAAAAATCTTCTAAATCTCCTAATAGGGGCATTTTAGAATTAGTTGAAGATATTAATATGGAATCTAATTCTATATTTTCCCCCTTAGCCTCTAGGCTAAACTTCCCATCATCTATGGGCAAATGGGTAAATACCACTGTCATAGTTTTACCTACTACAGAAATTGTTCCATTTTCTACTTTAATATTAGAAAAGATATCTAAATTAAGAGGTACTTGAATTTGGGTAGTTAAATTGTTTTCATTTTCTATGGATATATCTATTTTTAAATTCCCAGATTTTCCTGCTATTTCCTTGCCATGAATTTTTTTCCCATCTAAAAAGTATTCTATAGCTATTTCCATAGGCAATTCCTTGTCTATATTGGCTTCATAATATATATCTTCTTGGTTTAAATTTTCTAAGGGCCATTTTATTCTGTCTTTTTCTATAATAGGCTTAATATTTACTAATGGCTTAATATTTTCATATTCTCCATAGTCTATATAGTATTTCTCATTACTTTCTCCATAAATTCTATTGACCACCTTAATATTTTGGGCACTTCCATTATAATCTAAATTTACATATATGGTTTCATCTTTTAAAACTTCTGCAAAACTTAAGGAAAAGGTGGATAATATTAAAGTTAATACTATTAAAATAGATAAAAGTTTTTTCAAAACTATTCCCCCCCTGTATTATTAATTTTAGGCCAATTAATGGTACTTATACTAATTACCTTATGAAATATAATTAATAGAGATGGAAGCACCATTAATACTAAAATTAATGAAATTATGGCCCCCCTTCCTATTAATAGGGTCAATTCTTTAGCATTGGTCATACTAGTAATTAAATATACACTAAAGGTACCTGTAAATAGTATTAATGCCGATGTAAGTATAGGCCTTCCTGTATCTACAATGGTTTCAATAGCTGCCTTATTTCTGTCATTAATTTTCTCTAAATTTTCCCTATATCTAGATGTGAAAAGTATAGCATAATCTACTGTAGCGCCTAATTGTATAGCACCTATTATTATAAAGCTAATAAAATTTAATATTTTCCCCTGTATATAGGGTATGGCTAAATTAATCCAGATTCCTAATTCAATAATAAAAACTAATATTATAGGAATACTTATGGATTTAAAGGCTATGAGGATTATACTAGTTATTAAAACAATAGATAATATACTTACATTCCTAAAATCCTTAGCTGTAGTCTCTTGTAAATCAGAATATATGGCTGATTCCCCCGTTAAATACCATTTATCATAATAATTGGATACTTTTGTTTTAATTTGATTTAAACTATCCTTGGTAATATCCCCTTCCATTGGTAGATTTAAATTTATATTAATTAAAGAGTAGTTCTTTGATTGGAAATTTTCTTTTACATCTTCTGGTATGAAAGTTTCAGGTATGACTATATCTACCATGGAATACATTCCCTTTACATCCCCAACTCCTTCTATATTTTTTAATTCCTCTGTTAATTGATTTTCCTTTAGTTTATCTCCTTTAGGTAAAAGCAAAGCCAATTGATTTTTATTTGAAAATAATTGGTTTATTTCTCTAATGGCCATATTAGAATCTGAAGTTTCTGGTAAGACTTTTTCATTGGCATAATAATATTTAACATTGGATTGAGCTAAATATGATGGTATGGCAATGATTATTCCTATTATTAATAGTACATATTTCCTTCTTATAATAAAGTTTGCCAACTTATTAAAACTTGGTAAGAAAACTTTATGCTTGTATTTTTCAATTGCTTTATCAAATAGTAAAATTAAGACTGGTAGTAGTGTCATTACAGAGATTAAACTAAAAAGCACTCCCTTGGCTAAAACCAAACCTATATCCCTGCCAATGGTATATTTCATCACAATGAGAGCTAAAAAACCTGCAACAGTGGTCATGGATGAGGACAATACTGAATTAAAGGTTTTCTCTATAGCTACTATCATAGCTTGATTATTATCTCTATGATTTTCCTTTTCTTCCATATATCTATGAAGTAAAAATATAGAATAATCCATAGATACTGCCAATTGAATTATAGCTGCTACAGAATGGGTGGTGTAAGATATATTGTCAAATACTATATTAGTTCCCATATTTAATATTATGGCTACTCCTATGGCTATGAAAAATAATATAGGTTCAATAAAGGATTCTAGGGATAAAAATAATATTATAGATATTATTACAAAGGCCACTAGGGAATAATATATTACTTCTTTAGATGTAATATATTGTAAATCTTTAGATACAGCAGCAGGCCCTCCTACAACTCCTTTTTCCCCTAAAATATTTTGAATTTCTTCTACCCCTTCTACAGTCTCTAAGGAATCATTGGGATTTGAAAAATGTATTTGGATTAAATTAGAGTTTTCAGATAAAAATTCTTTCTTAATATTTTCATCCATAAAATCTTCAGGTTTAAATATATCCTCTACAGTCCCAAGCCATATTACTTCTTTTATTCCTGCTATAGTTTCAATATCCTTAATAAGATTTTCTATTTCATTGAAAGATTCATCCTTTATTAATACATAGGCAGTGCCACCTATACCAAATTCTTCTTCTAGTATATTTTTGCCTTCAATGGAGTTTAGGCTTTGAGGTAAATACAAACTTAAATCGTAATTTACTTCTACAAATCTACTGCCTATAAATGCTAATAAGCTAAGTATTATATACAAAAATATTATTAACTTTTTCTGTTTAACTATAAAATTAGTTAAGTTTAACAAAAACATCCCCCCAATAAAAAAATGTATTTAAACAATAGTTTTAAACAACTGTTTAAATACATTTTATTACTATTTCCAAATAAAATCAATATTTATTTATTATTTAACTATGGTATCCACTAGATTTTCTATATATTTTTTTCTTTCCTCTTCATTATTTAAATCTATAAAAACCTTATTAGTATCCTTAATATTTGGTATCATTTGAAAAACAATAGGCCCAATTACCCCTGAAAATAATTGCATATATTTAAAATTTAAAATCTCCTTATTATCTATTTTAGTAATGGAATATATTATTTTTTGGATATTCTCCTTAGATTCTTTACTTGCTAAAAACTTATTTATAATCTCTGGATTATAGCTTTCATCTTGTAAAACTAAATTTGTCACTAGC
>JAAZMA010000255.1 GCA_012799055.1 Tissierellia bacterium | reverse complement strand
TATAAAATTGAATATTACTATAGGTTTTAAATGTTACTGTATTTCCAGCTATTTTAAAGTCTGTATTATAGGCCATAAATTCAAAAATTTTCATTCTAATCCCCTTTCGCATTATGTGGTCTACTTAACAAGTAAAGTATTTAAAGGCCCGACTTTGTGCCGTTGTCGGGCTTTTTGTGGTTTTTTTATAGATCCCATGTTTCGCGGATAATCTCTATCATATTTAGAACTTTCTGGTAACCTAGTAATTCGCCTTCTTGGATGCCTTTATAATAATCTTGAGAATTTAACCTTTCTATGAAATCTATGAAATCTTTTTGGATTTGGCAATTAGATTGGATTACCTTTTCTAATAATTCCAATACTTCTTTTGTATTGATTTCTTTTTATACATTCTTACACCCCCAAATAAATAAAAATAATGTAAAAAGCCACTCTCCCCCAATTGCCCAATATCCCCGTTCCTTATAGGCCAGTTCGATTAAAATTAATGCTATGGGAATTGTTAATATTAAACTAAATAATGCCTTTTCTAATGCTTGTACTAAGTAATTTTTTAATTTTAAAACCATCTAAACTGCTCCTCTTCTGTTTTTTTCTAACCATCTATCTAGATATTCTTTTTTATATAAATAACTTGTCCCATTCCTAACATGTTCAATTGCACCAATTCTTGTATATCTAAGTAATGAATCATAGGATATTTTTAAATATCTTGCTGCTTCTCTTGCATTGAAAACACTTTGATTTGCATTTTCTATAATGTCTATTAACTGTTTTATGTTTTGGTTTAATTCTTTTAAAAGTACTTCCATATTAGACCTCCTTCCTATTTATTGTCTTGTATTTCCGTCATTGAGGGTAATAAATTAAGATCTATACCTAGAAATTTAATAAGTTTTATTGAGGTATTAAAGCTTGGTTGGTATCTCCCGTTTTCTATATCTGATAAATAGTTCCTAGTAATACCAATAGCTCGAGCTACTTCTTCTTGAGTTAATTTTAACTCTTCTCTTTTTTCTTTTATTATTTTATTCAACATTTTCATATAATCCCTCCTTAAAAAGTATTGTAATGTATTTCCGTCAAAAAGTCAATAAAAATTTCTGGTATTTCCGTCATATCTATATTATTATATATATAAGGTCGGATATACTATAACAAGGGAGGTTTAATAATGAACGCTTCAGATTTAAATATTGGGCCTAATATAAAAAAATACAGAAAATCTAAGGGATTTACTCAGCAAGAGTTAGCAGATAGATCTAGTATTTCCAGGTCCTATTTAGGGGATATAGAAGGCGGAAGGTATAATCCTAGTATTGGAACTCTTGAGGATATAGCTAATGCTTTGGATGTTGAAGTTAATTCTTTAATAGATGGTTCTAGTAGTAATGCAGTTACTATCCCAGTTTTAGGTAGAATTGCAGCTGGTATTCCTTTGGAGGCTATTACTGATATTATTGATTATGAGGAAATTCCAGAAAAAATGGCCAGATGTGGGGAGTATTTTGCTTTGGAAGTAAAAGGAGATAGTATGGAGCCAAAATTTTCTGAAGGCGATGTGGTAATTGTAAGAAAACAACCTACTATTGAATCTGGTGAAATTGCTATTGTAATTGTAAATAATGAGGATGCTACTATGAAAGTAGTGAAAAAGCATGACACTGGGATATTTTTAGTTTCTACTAATCCTAATTATGAGCCTAGATTTTTTACTAATGAGGAGGTGGTAAATCTTCCAGTTAAAATCTTAGGAAAAGTTGTGGAATTAAGGGCCAAGTTTTAAAAATGATGGGGTGATTTTATGACTGGTTCTATTGTTAAAGTTGGGGATAATAAGTATAGGATTTTTATTTCTAATGGTTTTAGACTTGATGGTAGGAGAGATAGGAGAAGTAAAACAATTACTACGGATTTAAAACGTAGGGACTTAAAGAAGTTTTTAGAATTGGAGAAAATTAAGTTTGCTGAGGAAATAAGTAGGAAGGATCCAAGGCTAGAAAAATTATCTAAAGGAACATTCGAGGCTTATTCAATTTGGTGGCTTGAATATAAGAAGGTATCAGATAAAACTAAAGACGGTTATAAGTATCTATTAAATTCTAGAATATTACCTTATATTAAAGATAAAAGATTGGATAGAATATCTACTGGAGATATGTTAGAATTAATGAAAATAATAGAGACTACACCATCTAAAAAAACTAATAAGCCTTTATCTACTCGAACTATTAAGCACTACCACACTTTATTAAAAAATATGTTTAATGATGCTAAGACCTTAAAATTAATTTCAAATAATCCAATGGATAATGTACCTGTTCAGTCTCCTAATACTCAGCTACAGGATAATTACTATGATTTAGATGATATAGATCAATTATTAAAAGTTTTACCTAATGCTCCTATTAAATATCAATTAGCCATATTGTTAACTCTGACTACTGGTTTAAGATTAGGTGAACTATCTGCCTTGCAGTGGAAACATATCGATACTATAAATTGTACTGTAAAAATTGAACAGGTAAATTCATATGCAAACAATAAATGTAAAATCATCAGAAAGACAAAAACAGATTCCTCTAGAAGACAAATTTCTTTTCCTAGATCTTTAGTAGATTTAATTGAAAATCATAGAGAAGATGAATTACTAAAAAAAGAATTAATGGGTGATAAGTGGTTCTATGGAAAAGATAATAAAGATGAGGATGATTTTGTTTTTACTACTGAAAATGGTAAGGTAGTTTTTGTTGAAACTATATCTGACTGGTTCAGAAGATGATAGGGTAACGCTTGGATGGACAG
>JAAZMA010000259.1 GCA_012799055.1 Tissierellia bacterium | reverse complement strand
TTTATATTGTAATTCATAATCTCCTAAAGCTTTTACTCCTACTTGTTCAAAATCATCTATTTCTCCATTGTAATATTCTTCTGCATTTTCAATTACACTGTAAAAAATATTTGCTGTACGAGATTCATTTTCAGGATTTAAAAGATATTTTGCAGCATCTACCCAGTCATGAGCTGTTACATCTGCATATTCTTCTCCTGTATGAGTATACCATTTTACCCCTTCACGAATTTGAAGTGTCCAAGTTAATCCATCATCAGACTCTTCCCAAGAGGTTGCTAAACAAGGTGTTACTACTCCATATCTGTCAAAATCAATTAAAGTATCTACAAAATTTGCTGCCAGTGAAAACTCAGCTGTAGAAGCTGTTACTAAATAGTTTAATGTTGTAATTTCACCTGAATAAACTGTATTGTACTCTTGTACATCTTTATAATCAGCTGAATCTGTACCTGTTTTTGATGTTCCACAACTTGTTAAAACTAAAGTCAAAACCAATATTAAAGGTATTAATTTTTTCATTTTTACCCCCCTCTATTTTTTTACATGGTATAAAATATTAGTTGAATGCCTTTAGTACACCTCCTTTAAATTTTTGAATTACATTTTTAATTAATAGCACCTTGTTAGAGTATATTCCCCTCTGATAATTATATATAGCAATTACATATTAGGAGTTACATATTAGATAGTGCAAATACTGTGCCATTTATAGTGAAAAGCTCTAAACAAAACATTTAGAATATTATGATTTAGGTGCCTTTATTAAATTATCAGATTACTACAAGTATATAATATCTTATAAAACATGTCCAGTTCTAAAATTCTAAACTTTATAAAAATATTAACAATTAACTTAATTTTAGTATGAAATTCTCTGTTTTTTTCCTGATTTCTGGAATATTTTCCGACAATTTGTACTAATCTTAATTTATTGTCATTATAAAAAATACATTATTTTACTAAACTAGCTCCAATTTACAACTTTTTTAAAGCCTAATCCTGGTTCTTTATTTAATGTAATTTTATATTCCTCAAATTTTGGACCACCTTCAACAGAGTCCTCACTACATAGTCCTGGTCCATCTAAATCCATTTTAGTTATAATTTTTTTAGCAGCGGCTAAATGTACTGCAGCACTAACACTTAATTTAGTTTCAAGCATTGATCCTATCATACATTCTACTCCATAGATTTCTGCAATAGAACAAATTTTTAATGCATTGTGAATACCTCCTGCTTTAGCTAATTTAATATTTACTAAATCAGCAGCTCTATTTTGTATTATCTCTATGGCATCTTCAGGAGAAAATACACTTTCATCTGCTAGTATTGGGGTATCCACATTGTCTGTTACATATTTTAGGCCATGAAAATCTTTGGCTAAAACAGGTTGTTCAATAAGTTCTATATCAAATCCCTTATCTTCCATAATTCTTATTATTTTAACTGCTTCCTTTGCCTCCCAACCTTGATTGGCATCTAGTCTTAGTTTTACATTGTAACCAATAGCATCTCTTATGGCTTGTATTCGTTTTATATCTAACTCTCCATCTAAGCCAACTTTTATTTTTAATACTTTATAACCTCTTTCTACTGCTTCTATACTGTCTTTAGCCATTTCTTCTGGAGAATTTACACTAATAGTTAAATCTGTTTCTAATTCATCTCTGTAACCACCTAATAATTTATATAATGGTGCATTGTGATATTGACCAAATAAATCATATATGGCCATATCTACTGCAGATTTAGCACTGGTATTCCCTATTATGGCTTTATCCATTCTATGCATAATTTCTTCTATATTTTGAATTTCTAATCCTACTAATTTAGGGGCTATATAATTTTCTATTCCATCAATTATGGAACCTTTTGTATCTCCTGTAATTACAGCAGTTGGTGCAGCTTCTCCATAGCCAATGTTTCCAGTATCTGTTATTACCATAACCCCAACATTTTCTACTTTATAAACTGTTCTAAGGGCGGTTTTAAATGGTTTTTTAAGTGGTGCTGATACTTGTCCTACTTTTATTTCTTTTATTTTCATTTAATTTGCTCCTTTCCTATTAAAAACAATGATTATAATATATAATATAACAAAAGATATTATAACACAAACATCCTAGCTATCATTAGGTCTTGAATATCCTTTGCCATATATTCTATTGCATTGGCGCTAATTTGTTTTACACCTGGATAATAACTGGCTCGCTTGGCATCTTGATGTCTTCTAAACCCTATTTCTAGTTTTAATTCTTTTGGAGTTTCCACTTGGCATTTATCCTTATTTTTTAATCCTTTTATTACTCCTTCTTTAATGGATTCACAAGCTAAGTCTGGATGCATATTGAAAGTGGCATCTCCAATTCCAGTTTTCACAGCTACTATTTCCATATTGGGAACTAATTTTTTGGAGTTTTCACAAAGCATCTTATCTCCAGATAAAAAAACTACTGGTACATTATAATAAGCAGATATTAATGAGTTCATCCAAAATTCTGAAGCTAATTCTCCATTAATTTT
Source organism: Tissierellia bacterium (assembly GCA_012799055.1). GTDB lineage: Bacteria > Bacillota > Clostridia > Tissierellales > Tepidimicrobiaceae > JAAZMA01. The sequence continues at coordinate 897 of JAAZMA010000259.1, read as the reverse complement.
TATATATGTAGCCTTTGAAGAATTCATAGTATGAGCAAGGGGATTTCCATCTTCACCTGCCGCTGAATGATACCCAACAAAAATTGTTGCATCATAACTTTCATCTATTCCCGCCATCATAGATTCAGGAGAGCTAGCCCATCCTCTAATTACTTGTACACCTTTTGGAAGTTTAGATATATCTAGGTTTCTAGCTGAATCGTGGGCATCTTTGACTATTATTTCTGTTGCTCCTGCCTCCATTGCTCCTTCACAGGCAGCTATAGTTTCTTTTGTCATTTGTTCTTTAGCCCATATATGTTCTCCATGGCCTAATTCAGTTTCATTCCAATCTGTAACTCCAGTTATTCCTTCAATGTCTACACTAATATAAACTTTCATGTAATCACCTCATGTTTTTATTTATTAAATTTAATAGTATTTATTATACTACTTCTATATTATAACAAAGTCTATTATATATTGTTAAGCAAAAAATATGCCAGGACTTAATCTCAATACAAAATGTTTCCATGTTTTAAATATAAATCTGATTTATATTTAAAATTAATAAATAATATAAGCAAGAATTTATGTTTTAAAGATAGGTTTTTAAATGATAGAAATAGAAAAAGCCTATATAACAGTATAATAGAAATTTTCCATATTGATTTTATGGAATTATAAAAACTCTAGTCATCTAGAGCTTACGTATGTATGTCTAATAACTCAATTTTTAATACAATTTAGCTATATTAGATTAACCCTAAAAGGTATATTATCCCTAAATTGTGCACACCCTATTTTAGCTTATTTCATTTCTTCCTCTACATAATCTATATGCTTATCTGTATTTAGTATGTTTATAACTTCATTGCCATCTAAACCTGCATCTTGGCCTATTTAAGATATAATTTA
>JAAZMA010000272.1 GCA_012799055.1 Tissierellia bacterium | reverse complement strand
TGCTTCTTCCTCTTCTTCTCCAATTACTGGTACTTCGTCTGCTTCTATTTCTATTCCGTCTTCTTCTAGTGCTTCTATTTCTTCTAATTCTTCTTCCATAGTTGGCTCTATTAAACTGGCAATTACATCTTCTGCTTCTCTAAGTATGGTTACATCTTCGTTACCGAAAATATCTAAATCTGAAACAAATACTGGAGTAGTAAAATCTATATTAGATACATCTACTTCTATGGATTGGGGAATATCTGCTGGTAAACATTCAATTTCAATTTCATCTAATTGTTGAACTAATATTGAAGGTTGAATTGTAATGTTTTCCCTACCTATTAATGTAATAGGTATAGTTAATTTAACCTTTTCATCCATATTTAATTGTTGAAAGTCTACATGTAGATATTGATTTTTAAATGGATGGGATTGAACTTCTTTAATTAATACAGGTGAAGTCTCACCATCAATTTCTAAATCTATTAAGGTACTAGTTCCAGCAGTTCTATATACCTTTTCAAATTCACGTCTATCTACTTGAACATGTTTTGTTTCTTCTCCTTTTCCATATAATACTCCAGGGATAAAATCTCTTTGTCTAATTTTATCTACTTTATTCTTGCCAATTTCTGTTCTGTTTTCTACTTGTATTTTGATTGCCGCCATGTCTTATGCCCCCTTACTAAAATATTTTATATTATATATATATCAGAAATATAATATATTTGCAAATAATAGACTCCAGTAAATTATTATATCATAAAATTAGATTTAATATAAGGAGTAATATTACTCCAGGTATGCCTAAGAATCCTGCTACAATGGCTGTAACTGGGTTTATCACTATGTTTAGGCCAATTAACCCCCCTATTAAATTGAAAATTAATAATAATATACCACCTAATACTCCATTAACTATTAATTTTAATATGATTTTAATTGGTATTACTAATAATAGACCTATAATATAAAGTAAAAATAAACCAAAGATAAATGCCAATAATGTACCTATTCCCATAATATCCCTCCCTTGTACTATTATACTATATAATAGGAAGGGTATTTTGTAAATATTACTATTATTTTATTTCTTTTACTTTTTTTAATAAATACATATATTTTATTTTTGAGGCTTCTAATTGATATATGGCATAATCTATTAAATCTGGTTCTGTTACATATTGAAAATATTCCTCTTTGTCTTTCCATTCCCTTTCAGCTTTTCTTAAAGATTCTATTATTTCCTGTTCTTCTGTCTTTTCTTCCCCTTTAAATTTACTAGCTATAATATTGGCCATTTTAATTATTTGTTTTCCTCTGTTTTCAAAATAATTTTTATTTGTTTCCATAAAATAACCCCCATAATTTTCTTATGATTATTTTTCCCAAAATTATGAGGGTTTATACCCTTTATTTGGTACATAGTTTTTTACAATTTTCATTTCTATTTTTGCAAACTACTTTTATAGAATGACATTTAGGGCAGATTTCTTTATCCTTTACAAATTGTATTTCATAAGTTTTATTACAAGATTTACATTTTAATTTACAATGATTATAGGCATAATTGCCTCCCTTTATATTAATTCCATAACCTTTAGTTAAAGCTATGGCTACTTTTTTCCTTGCATTGTCTATAATGTTTTGAAAAGTTTGTCTAGATATGCCCATTAAATCTGCACATTCTTGTTGAGTAAGGTTTTCAATATCCTTTAATCTCATGGCTTCTAATTCTTCTACTTTCAATACTATTTCTTTAGCTTTTCCATTTTTATAGGGTATAAATTTAGTTGTTTCTGGTAAAAACTCTACCTTTCTACATTTAATTGGTCTTGCCATAATATCCCTCCAAAGCCTTGATTAATTTAGGCTTTCCACAATGGTTTTCCCAATATATTCAAATGTTTTTTCAATTTCCTTGTCTAATATTTCATTGCCTTCTTGTGAAATATTGGCAACATCTTTAGACATAGGTAATTCCCCTAAAAGTTTTATTTGATTTTCTTCTAGGAATTCAGATATATTGTCAGTTTCAAAAATTCTAATTTTTTTGCCACAGTCTGGACATTTTACATAGCTCATATTTTCTACTACTCCAAGAACTGGAATATTCATTTTCTTTACCATATTTATGGCTTTGGAAACTATCATGGATACTAAATCTTGTGGTACAGATACCATTATTATTCCAGATAGGGGTATAGATTGCATTACTGTTAATGCCACATCTCCTGTTCCTGGAGGCATATCTATAATTAAATAGTCTAAATCTCCCCAATATACATCAGTCCAAAACTGTTCTACTACTCCTGCAATTAAAGGGCCTCTCCAGATTACTGGTTGATTTTCGTCATCCATTAGTAAATTAAGACTTACTACTTTTATACCATTTTCAGTTTCTACAGGGATTAGTCCTTTTTCATTGGCAAAAGCTTTTTTACCACTAATATTTAATAGTCTTGGAATACTTGGACCAGTTATATCTGCATCCATTAAGCCTACTTTATATCCTTTATTATTTAATTCCTCTGCAATCATTGCAGATACTGTAGACTTTCCAACTCCTCCTTTTCCACTCATAACTCCTATAATATTTTTCACATTATTATTAGGATTATTTTTTATATTACAAGTGGCAGCTTCTGTATTACAACTATTTTTAGATGGACAAGTATCACAATTACTCATTTGTATCATCCTTTCTGCACTTATTGGCATATGCTAATATGATTGTACAATTATTTTCTAAATGTGTCAATAAGACCATATTTAATTATTATTATCTATAATAACTTTATTTAAAATCTCTTTAAGAAAAATTTAATCTTAAATATATTTACTTATTTTTATGCATATGAATAAGTATATTTAATACTCTGAGGTGGTATTTTGAATAAAAATAACTTTTTTTATACTTCCCTTTTTATAGTTTTAGTAAATATTATAACAATGCTTATGGATTTTTATTATAATATAATGCTAAGTAAATTTATTGGTCCAGAGGGAATAGGACTATTTCAAATGGCCACGTCCATATTAATGGTGGCTTTGGTTTTTTCCATAGGAGGAATTCCTACAGCAGTGTCTAAATTAGTAGCAGAAGAAAAGTTTAAAAATAATAGTTCTTATATTAATAAAATTTTAAATGTGGCAATAATATTAGTTTTTAGTATTTTAGGGCTTATTATTGTATTCCTTTTAATTTGGCGCCAAACTATTACATTGAAGATTTTTAAAGATGAAAATATGATTATTTATATATATTTACTAATTCCTGCTATTATATTGATTTCCATTGGTTCTGTACTTAGGGGATATTATTATGGTTTAAAAATGATAAAAATCCCTAGTGTTTCACAAATTTTAGAATGTATATCTAAAATATTTATAGTTCTATTAATATTTTATTATATACATCCTGTAGAGCCAAAATATGGAGTTATTATTGCTTTAGCTGGTATTAGTATAGGGGAAGGCTTTAATTTCTTTTATCTTCTAATTATGAAAGGAAAAACAAAAAGTAAATATTTTAATAATGTACATAATCCAGGAAGTTTAAATATATTAAGTCAAATTTCTTCTATAGCAATTCCCATTGGCATTTCTAATTTATTAGCAGTATTATTAAGATTTGCTAATACTCTCTTAATACCAAAAAAGCTAATGGAAATAGGGTTTTCCAATACAGATGCAATAGCTACTTTTGGAAGAATTATGGGAATGGCCATGCCTTTAATTACATTGCCTTTTATGATTACTTCAGCTATGGGGATTGTTATAGTTCCTAATTTATCTAAAGAAATGGCTATGAAAAATTATACTATGGTTAAAAGTCAAATCTTATTTTCAATAAAAATAACCCTATTATTTTCCATTCCCTTAGCAGGACTATATGCTTTTTTCCCTAAATCTGTAGCCTTATTTCTATATAATGATTTAAAATTAAGTGAATATATTTGTATTATGAGTTGTAATACAATATTTTTATCTTTACAAAATGCACTTTCTAATATTCTCTATGGCCTAAATAAGCAAACTAATGCTACTATAAATAAATTAATAGGGGCAAGTTTTCAAATTTTTGCAATATATTTTTTAGTAGGCAATCCTAGATTTGGAATCAATGGGCTTTTTATTGGTTTTTATTTATCTAGTTTAATTATTTGTATTTTAAACTTCTATACTTTAATAAATATGATGAAGTTGAATATAAATTATAAGGATCTGTTTTTAAAACCTATAATAGGATCAATTTTTATGGTATTTCCCATAAAGTTTTTTCTAAAACTTGAATTTAATATGGGCTATAAAACTATTTTTTTATTAGTTTTATTATTAGGGTGTGGAATATATTTGTTAACTTTATACATTTTAAAAGCTATTTAATACACATGGGACAGTTGGAGACTAAATTTGACCCTAGGAACACCCAAGCGAACCTACCATCACTGAAGGGACTGGCTTCTAGCATCACTACTAGAATTTTCTGCTTTATTGACCTGGTAACCTGCTATCTTCACAAACGTTAATTGGGATAGTCCCTACCTTAGTTTATTTAATGGGTGTGCAGAGCCTACCTTA
>JAAZMA010000188.1 GCA_012799055.1 Tissierellia bacterium | reverse complement strand
GATAATCCTAATATTAAGGGAATATTTCCTTCTAAACTAGAAATAAGAATGTATTTAAGCAATATATCCAGTACTATGGATATAACTCCAAAAGCTCCAATACGACTATCTTTCATGATTTCAAGAACCTTATCCTTATCCCTGTAGGATAAAAATCCATCACAAGTGTCTGATAATCCATCTAAATGAAGTCCTCCCGTAACTACTATCATAGACACTAAAGCAAAAAAATTCCCTATATCTTCATTTAAACAACCAAATATGTGATAAAACAATCCTCCAATTCCACCTACTATTATACCTACTATTGGAAAGAAAAAAATACTTTTTGACAGATTTTCATCATTAAAATCTATGGATCTTTTTATAGGTAATCGAGTTAAAAACTGAACAGATAATATTAGGCCATCTATCATTTTATTTTCACTGGTATTCCACAACATACCAAATAAACCTCTTGGGAAAGAACTGCTACCCTTTGATTTATTCTCCCTTGAATATCCCTAAAGACTCGTCCTATATGATTATCTGGAACTAAAGAATAGCCTACTTCATTGGTTACCAATACTAAATTATATTTCTTATCCTCAATGGCCTTTATTAAAGAGTATAATTCCTCGTATATTCTGTTTTCTATTGTGTTCTTTAATTTATAGTCTATATATTCTATGTTTTCAGTCATATCAAACATTATATTGGATGTAAGAAGGGTTACACAATCCAATAAATAATTTTTTTCTTCTCCAAGGGCATTAATTAATGAATAGTTCCCTTCGTAGGTTCGCCAATAGGATGGTCGTCTACTTTTATGTAATTTAATTCTTTCTTCCATCTCTTCATCCCATATTTTAGATGTAGCAATATATACTACGTCTTTTTTATCCTTATACAAATTTTCTGCAAAAGTACTTTTACCACTTCTAGCTCCGCCAGTAACTAATACAATCATATTATCACCTAATTTATTATTTTTGACTTTTATAATTAATTTGTTTCAAGTATATCATAAACACCCTTTAGTTTAAACTGTTGACTTCATCAATAAGTAGTTATACAATATAGGTGTACAATAAAATATATAATTTTATGGACCGAAAGGTTAAAAGGGAAGACGGGTGAAAATCCCGCGCAGCCCCCGCTACTGTAAGTGAAGATGAAATCCCAATGGCCACTACCTAAATTATTTAGGTGGGAAGGTGGGATAGAAGATGAATCACAAGCCAGGAAACCTACCATAAAATTTTTGTAATTTACTTTCGGTGGGAAGGTATAATATATTTTTTATGCTTACTTTTGGGAAAAGGTCTACCTTCTTAGGTGGGCCTTTTGTATTTAAATAAAAAATATAAAAAAATCATTTGAGAATTCAAAAGAAATAGTTGGAAATAGGTCATTGAAAGAAAAAATATAATATTATTTATTAGGAGGTTGATAGTTTGAAAAAAAAGTAAATACATTAAAAAATATTAAAACCCTTACTATGATTGCCATGCTTATAGCATTAAGTGCAGTTGGTGCTCTAATTAAAGTTTTCAATACAGTTGCTTTTGATTCAATGCCTGGATATTTTGCAGCCTTATACTTAGGGGGTTGGTATGGAGCTATTGTGATAAGTTTAGGTCATTTACTTACAGCAATTAGTTCAGGATTCCCATTAGGGATTCCTATCCATATATATATAGCAATACAAATGGCCTTATTTGCATATTTATTTAGATTTTTCTATAAAAGATTTAATACTTATATTGTAATAATAATTGGAACTTTATTAAATGGACCTATTTCTGCTCTTTTGTTAGTACCTGTATTTGGATGGGGATTTTTTATTGGATGGAGCCTTCCTTTAACTGTGGCCTCATTTATTAATATATTATTAGCAACTATAATCTATAAGGGAATAGTAAAAATGAGTGGTGAGCGTATTGATAGAGAGATATAGGGATTTACTCATAATTTACGAAAAGGATATAGCCTTTGTAATTTCTTGTGATAGTCTAGGCGCAATTGGTAATAAAGAACATGATGTATTAAAGGTTGATGAAGATATAGTTGGAAAGGCTACTATAAAAGTTGCCTTAGCTGAAGCATTATGTATAGGTGCTAAGCCTATTGTAATAGTAGATACTTTAGCTGTAGAAATGGAGCCTACAGGAAAAAAAATCTTAAATTCTATTAAAAAGGAGCTTAAGGAAAGTGGACTTACGAATATAGTTCTAACAGGTAGTACAGAGGAAAATTTCCCCACATCTATGACTGGCATAGGTATTACTGCAATATCCAAAGCAAAGGTATCCCAATTAAAAATGAGAAAGGCTAAAAAAAGTATGTATATTTCCTTATTAGGTCTCCCTTTAGTAGGGGATGAGGTTTTAAATTCAGGGAATGTTTTAAATCTAAGGGATTATGTAAAAATCTCAGAATCTGAAGAAATAATTGAAGCCATACCTGTAGGTTCCAAAGGAATAAATTATGAACTGGGAGTGCTTGAAGAATTTTCAGGACTAAAGGTAGATTTGGACTGCCCTACATATATTGATTTTGAGAAATCTAGCGGGCCTTCTACTAGTTGTATTATTGTCCATAAGGAAGCCGAGCCTTATATTAAAAAGTCTATAAATAAGTCTTTCACCCCTTTAGGAAGATTAATATAAAATATTTATCTATCTATATTAAAAGCATTATTTGTCATATGCAAATGTCATTTGTGTATGGCAGATAAATATGACACCAAATAAAGTGTACATAGATTGTAGCAAATGTATAATTATTATAATATTAAATTATAATAGAAAATATTAAGGGGTGAAGGGAATGTCTTTAGGGAAAAGAATAGGGGAAGCAAGAAAAAGTAAAAATCTAACACAAGAGGCTCTTTCTGAGAAGCTAGGGGTAACAAGACAAAATAGTAAAATAGGGCGATAAACAAAATTATCGCCCTATTTTATTATCTTTGTGTCTTTATCTCCAACCAAATTTCATCATATATCTTTATAATATCTTTTGGGTCTTTAAATATTTCCACATCTCCCATTTCTTCATCTGTAGGATAGGCTATTTTACTATTTACTATAT
>JAAZMA010000057.1 GCA_012799055.1 Tissierellia bacterium | reverse complement strand
GCCTTGGCCCAATTTTAGATTAGATTCTTAGGCTTTACACATCCATAACATAAATAGCTGTGGCAGAATGAAAATATTGTAAATTGTTAAATAGCCCAAATCTGGACCTGATAATTGTCAATTGTACATTAAATAACTTGTGGTATAATTAAAACTAACAACAATTGTAAAGGAGAATTGTATTGTTAAGTTTAGAAGGCATTGTAGAAGATATTATATTTAGAAATGAAATTAATTCCTATACAGTAGCAGTATTAAACACTTCAGATGGAGATGCAACCATTGTAGGTTATGCACCCTATATAAATATTGGGGAGACAATAACTGTGGAAGGGGACTGGGTTTATCACCCAGTATATGGAGAACAATTGGAGTTTTCCAATATATCCATAGTAGTACCTTCCACTATTAATGGCATAGAAAAATATTTATCCTCAGGGCTGATTCCCTATATAGGGCCTAAAACCGCTAAAAGAATAGTAGAAAAATTTGGCCTAGACACTTTAGAGATTATTCAATACAATCCAGAAAGACTTAAAGAAATAGAAGGAATTGGAGATAAAAAACTAAAAAAAATAGTAGAAGCCTTTGAAGAACAGGGAGAACTTAGGGATACAATGGTGTTTTTACAACAATATGGTATTACTGCTAATTATGGAATTAGGATATACAAAAAATATGGCAAAGATACTATAAATATAATATCTGAAAATCCCTATAGATTAGCAGAAGATATTTTTGGCATAGGTTTTAAAACAGCAGATAAAATAGCACAAAATATGGGTATTAGTTTAGAATCCCCCCATAGAATAGAGGGAGGTATTAGATACACCATAAATAAATTTGCAGGAGGAGGCCATACTTATGTACCTAAGGGGGAATTAATAGATAGTACATCTAAATTATTAAATGTAGATGTAAATTTAATTGAAGAATCCCTTAGGGATTTAGCCATTAAGGGTGTTCTACATATAATGAATAAAGACGAGGAAACCATAGTATATTACACCCCTTATCATGTGGCAGAAAACAATGTGGCTAGAAAAATTGTAGAATTATCTAGAGTGGAATTGGATATTTTAAATATAGATATAAATAAAGCCATATCTGAAATAGAAGGAGAAGAAGGAATAATCTTTGCCAAAAAACAAAGGGAAGCCATAGAAGAGTCCATATCTAATGGAGTAATGGTAATGACTGGAGGACCTGGTACGGGAAAAACCACCATAATAAATGCAATTATAAAAATATTTGAAGACCAGGGACTAACTGTTCATTTAGCTGCACCAACTGGTAGAGCTGCCAAAAGAATGACTGAAACTACAGGAAAAGAAGCCAAAACCATTCATAGATTACTAGAATATTCCTATATGGAAGAAGATATGGCCTTTGGATTAAATGAAGAAAGCCCCTTAATAACAGACCTACTTATAATAGATGAGGCCTCTATGATAGATATAATCTTAATGAATAATTTACTAAAAGCCCTTACCCCTGGCACAAGACTTATACTAGTAGGAGATGTAGACCAGCTACCCTCTGTGGGACCAGGAAATGTATTAAAAGATATTATCCAATCAGGAATAGTTAAAGTAGTAAAATTAGATGAAATCTTTCGACAAAGTGAAGAAAGTATGATTGTAGTCAATGCCCATAGAATCAATAATGGAAAATATCCATTTTTAAATGAAAAAGATAAGGATTTTTACTTTATTAAAGAAAATAATCCTAAAAATATTGTAAATATAATATTAGATTTATGTAAAACTAGACTGCCAAATTTTTATGGCATAGACTCATTAAAAGATATACAAGTACTAACCCCAATGAAAAAAGGAGATGTGGGTATAAATTCTCTAAATAAACATTTACAAAACACATTAAATCCTAAAGCCTATGGCAAGAAGGAAAAACAAATAGGAGATGAAATATTTCGTGTAGGAGATAAGGTAATGCAAATTAAAAATAATTACTCCACAGAATGGGAAATAGTAAAAGATGGGGAAGTAGTTGAAAAAGGTGAGGGAATATATAATGGAGACTTTGGATATATATTAGATATTCATAAGGACAATAATACAATGACAGTATTATTTGATGAAGAAAAAGAAGTGGAATATAATTATAATCAATTAGATGAATTAAAATTATCCTATGCCACCACAGTTCATAAATCCCAAGGTTCGGAATTTTCAGTAGTAATAATGCCTATATACTGGGGTCCCCCAATGCTTTTAACTAG
>JAAZMA010000161.1 GCA_012799055.1 Tissierellia bacterium | reverse complement strand
TATAAATAGTTGTTTCATTTCAGCTAGACTATCTAATTCTAACATAGATCCCTTAGACATATAGCTCATAATTAAAATAGGAATAACAATCTCATTAGCTGGTAGGCCTAATATAAAGGCCATTAAAATATAACCGTCCATTCCCAGCAATTGAGCAAAGGGGTTTAAAAATTGAGCACAATGGGTTAATAAACTTGCATCTCCTATTATAGTATTGGCCATACCCCAAATAATCAAACCAGCAGGGGCAGCCACCATAATTGCACGAACCAATACAAATAGGGTGCGGTCAAAAATAGAACGAACTATAATTCGACCTACTTGAGGCTTTCTATAAGGGGGTAGTTCTAGGGTAAAGGATGAAGGCAATCCCTTTAAAATTGTCCTTGACAGTAATCTAGATATAAATAAGGTAATTACAACTCCTAGTACTATAGATGTTAAAACTGATAAAGTAGCAGTTAAGGAACGAAATATACCAGTGGAGCTGACAATAAATATACTAGCGAGAGAAATTAGTATTGGGAAACGTCCATTACACGGTACAAAATTGTTTGTAATCATAGCAATTAACCGTTCCCTTGGGGAATCAATAATTCTACAGGAAATAATTCCAGCAGCATTACACCCAAATCCCATACACATGGTTAAGGCTTGCTTTCCATGGGCCCCTGCTTTTTTGAAATAATAATCTAGGTTAAAGGCAATTCGAGGTAAATAACCTAAATCCTCTAGTAATGTAAATAATGGAAAGAATATTGCCATTGGGGGAAGCATTACTGAGATAACCCATGCTAATGTACGATAAACCCCTAATACCAACATATTATGGAACCAGTTTGGAACTCCTAGAAATTTAAAAGCATGGCTTAGTTTTACTTCTAACCAAAATAAAACTTTAGCTAATAAATCAGATGGAGCATTGGCACCTTCAATAGTAATCCAGAATACAAGACCTAAAAGAGCAATCATTATGGGTATACCAAATATTTTAGAGGTTAATACACTGTCAATTTTACGATCTATTGCATTATGGTTTTTATTTTCAAATATAACAATCTCTTTGCTAATGTTTTCTCCAGTTTCTATAATACTAGATACTATATGGTCCTTTAAATCTCCTAATTTAAAGTTTTCTTTTTCAAAATCAGCATTAATAGATTCTAATTTTTTATTTAAAACCTTATCTTTAGATAAATCAAAATCTAAATAATCATTCATTGATTTTAATAATTTATTATCTCTATCAATTAAGCGAAGAGACATCCACCTGCTATTAAACTTGTTTCCTATTAAATTTTCAACATAAGATTGTATCTCTTTAATTGCATTTTCTAGTTTTTCTCCATAAATTACTTTTTTAGGATTAGTTTCAATTTCTCCACAAGCTACTTTTTCTATAGTATCTTTTAATTCTTTTAATCCCTCACCACTTCTAGCTACAGTTCCCACTACAGGAACACCTAGAATTTTTTCTAATCTTTGTAAATTAATAGTAATATTTTTTCTCCTTGCTTCGTCCATAAGATTGACACATACAACTACTTTATCAGTAATTTCCAGTATTTGAAGGACTAAGTTAAGATTTCTTTCTAAAGAAGTAGCATCTGTGACAACTACAGTTGTATGGGGTTCTCCAAAACAGATAAAATCTCTAGCTATTTCTTCTTCTATGGAACTTGCTAGTAGGGAATAAGTACCTGGCAAATCTACTAAAATATACTGTTTTTCTTTATGAATATATTTACCTTGAGCATTAGTTACGGTTTTGCCAGGCCAATTTCCTGTATGCTGATTAAGCCCTGTAAGGCTGTTAAAAACTGTACTTTTTCCCGTATTTGGATTACCTGCCAGTGCAATTACTATATCATTAGAGGATTCTATTTCTATTTCAAATTTCTCCTTTAACATAGCCATACCTGTAGATTGGTTTGTTAGCCCCATTAATAAAACCCCCTTTATTCTTTCTGCTGTATTAATTCAACAAGGATTTTGGATGCTTCTTCTGAACGTAATGCAATGGTAGCCCCTCTAATTTCATATGCTATAGGATCACCAAATGGGCTTTTCCCTAATGATTTTATATTTGTATTATGAATAAGACCTAAGTCTAACATTCTTCTGCGAATAATTCCATCTAAAGTAAGCTGTTTGACTTTACCAATGGAACCAATAGGTAATTGATTTAACGTAAGTAGATTTTCATTCATAAGAAAACCTCCATTTCATTAATTTTTTATGATTTTATTTCATAAGTTAGTCATAGGAAACTTTATTAGCTAAAGTTAATAATTAAGATATGCAGAAATGCTTAGATATGTTACACTTTGCAATTAAAATATAGGGGGAGAATGTATGAAGGGAAAAGATGAATTTTATACAGTTCGTGGTTATAAAATGATAAATGCAGAAAAAAAACTATTAACTACCAGTATGGAAGATTATTTAGAAATGATTTATCGAATATGTAAAAAAGAAGATTATGTACGAATGAACCAATTGGCGAAAAACTTAAATGTTCGCCCATCATCAGCAACTAAAATAGTTCAAAAACTAAGAGACTTAGGAATGGTAGATTATGAAAAATATGGGGTAATTCAGCTTACAGAAGAAGGTGAGAGATTGGGAAAATTTCTTTTGGAAAGACACAATATAATAGAAGAGTTTTTAAAAATCATTGGGACAGAAGCTACTAGGCTTAGGGATACAGAAATAATGGAACATGGGGTAAGTATAAGTACCTTAAGAAATATATCTATATTAAACAAATTTTTATTGGTTAATCCTGATATAATGGAGCAATTTATAAGATTTAAAGCTGATTGTAATAAAAGTATGGATTGTTTGTAATTTCCTTTAAATTTGCTATATAATCTAATTTATGCAATGGCAACTAAGGATTTATAATTAAATATAATAGATTAGAAAAATTACTAAAAGGTTCATATTATGTGAAAATTTTGATATAATGGATTTATCGTATTCATAATGGAAGGTGAAATTTAATGCTAGAGATTATATATATTTTTGGTGCCTCTGGCAGCGGCAAAAACATAATCAACCACTTGTATTATATCGCAGCTAAATGAGATTTTAGTAAAATGATAAGCAGTGAATATTACATAAATATATTTTTAGATGGTTGTATTAGACAATTATTATAGAATAGGGGGGTGCTTGTACAATGAAGGGAAATATAGGTGTATGTGGATGTATTTGTAGCGATTGTAGGATTTACGAAACAAATTGCAAAGGATGTCATGCAATAGAAGGAAAGGCATGTTGGTTACATGAAGTGGGACTTAGTATCTGTGATTTTTATGAATGCAGTGTAATTAATAAAGGATTAACCCATTGTGGCCAGTGTACAGAAATTCCTTGTGAGAAGTTTTGGAAAAATAAAAATCCTAAATTGACAGAAGAAGAACATAAAAAAATAGTAGAGGAAAGAGTTGTTTTATTAAAAGGGTGAAATAAGATGACAGAAGAAAGAGAGTTTAGAAAACTATATATTTCAGACTTAGACCTTGATTTACAGATGGCAAATGATTTTCTAAGTGATTTTATTTTTGAAAAAATGCAAGGCAGTTTCTTTCAAATCCACTGAATTGGACTTTTGCATGTATTCAGGAGAAACAAATTATTGGTTTTGCTTATGGATATGAACTTAATCGTTTGGATAATAAGGGCAATATGTTATATATTCATGAAATAGGTGTACTTCCCCAATATCAAAGACAAGGTATTGGTCTGCAAATTCTTAATGATATAAAGAACATTTGTAGGCTGACAGGTATTTGCAAGTTCTTTTTGTTTAAGCAGAAACATAATATTGCTGCTTGTTCATTTTGTGGAAAAGCAGGTGGTGAAAAGTTAAATAATGCAGAATATTATGATGTAGTCTATTTTTTTTAGTAATTTAAGTAATCTTTTATAGGATTTTAATTTTTTAAGAAAGTAAAAAAAAGCAAGGAGGTTTTGGTATGATTGAGACAATTCCTAGTAAAGAACAAATAGAATCTCTGCTAGGTGCGACAGCAATAGAAGCGTGGAATGAACTTATTGAATTTGTTGAATTACATTATGAATTTGACCCTGTATGGGATGAAGGTGGAAAGTATGGCATTTGGGAAGTAAAGTATCGTAGAAGTGGTAGAACCCTATGTGCCCTTTATGTTAAAAACGGGCAATTTACAGTACTTGTTATATTTGGTAAGGCAGAAAGAGAGAAATTTGAGTTAATACAAAATGAATTTTCTCATGAAATTATTGACTTGTATAATAATACTCGTCAATATCACGATGGGAAATGGTTATGGATTAATGTCTTGGACATGAGTTTAATTGAAGATATAAAGAGATTGATAATGATCAAGAAGAAACCTAAAAGAAAGGAGTAGAGTTAATTATGGAAAAAGTAGCAATGTGTGGATATAGATGTGATTTATGTAGTGGCTTTGCCCCTAATATAAAAAACAAAGATGAGAGAGAAATGTTAAGCAATGTATGGAATAAATATTATGATCTTAATATACCAACAGAAAAAATATATTGTGACGGTTGTAGATGTACTAAAGAAGAGGCAAAACGTATAGATAAGGATTGCCCAGTTCGCAAGTGTGTAATTAAAAATCAGCTTGATAATTGTGGTGAATGTATAAAGTTTCCCTGTGGAATTTTTAATGAACGAAAAGGACTTTCATTTGAAGAAGCAAAAGAAAAACTGGGAAGTAGTTTTTGTGCAAATGAATACAATAGCTATTTATTAGCTTACGATAATCTTACAAGATTAGGATTATATAGGGAAAATGAAAACTGATGTATATTTTGTTGGACATGCTCAACAAGATCTCTCAATTAAGGATGAGGCGATGGGACCTTTATCAAAAAAAGAAATGGAAGACACTAAGAAAGTTACATATACATTAATTAATAAGAATATTGTCTCTATATGTTTAAGTCCCTTTAAAGGTCTATTGATACCATAAAAGATCTCGCTGAAAGTATAGGGCTTGAAATTAAAATTGATAATGATTTTCGTGTATAAATTATTTCAATCCAGATTTGGGATATGCTAATTTCCGGAATATTGTCGATAAAATGCCATATATTTTACACTTTAGATTTGAAGGTATGGAGCTTTGGATCTATGTCAATAGTTTGGACAAAAATTTAGGTTTTTTTTCTGGTTATCCGCCACCCTTGACAAACCATTCATAAATGCTTTTGAATTTTTACCCGAAGGCGGCAAACTCAAAGCAAGCTATACTATCTTGCCTTCGGGATGGGGCATTGTAGCATTTATTCATTAGTTTATCAAGGGCAAGCCCTTCGGGTGGCTAGTGTTCCCTCAGGCTTAAAATCTAAAGCAAGCTATGCTACTTTACATAAATACTCATATTCACTTGGAGTCATGTAATTAATTGATGAATGAATTCTTTTTCTATTGTAAAATACTTCTATATATTGAAATAACACTAATTTAGCATGATTGTAATCTATAAACGTATTAAGATATACACATTCTTTTTTAAGTATTGCATGAAAACTTTCTATACAAGCATTGGCATAGGGACAACCTTTGGCACTATAGGATAGTTTAAATTCCTTTAATTTTACTGCTTTACGATATTCTTTTGATGTATATTGTGAACCTCTATCTGAATGTATAATTAAACCTTTAGTGGGTTTCTGGGTAGTTATAGCATTATCTAATCCCTTTAATACTAAGGATGCATCCATGGTCTTTGAAAAACTATATCCTACTATTTTTTGGGTATGCAAATCTAAGATAGAGGCTAAATAAGTCTACCCATCTTTTTGAGTATGGATGTATGTAATATCAGCTACCCATTTTTCATTTATCTTTGTAGTTGCAAAGTCTCTATTTAAGAGGTTTTCACCTTCTTCATAAACTTTCTTAGTAGACTGTGGTCTATATTTTTTAACTACAATTGATCTAATACCAAGCTTTTTCATATGTCTTTGAACTCTTTTAAGGCTAATTTTTTCATAATCCTGTGTTTTTAATTTTTCACGAATTTTAGGAGCACCATATACTTTACCACTTTCATTATATATTTTTTAAATATCTTCTTGTAGATTCTTGTTTTCTTTTTTCCACTTATTTTCAGGCTTTTCTTTTTGTTTATCATAATAGGTGCTTCTAGGATAATCGAGTAACTTACACATAGTATCTATGCTATGTGGATCAGAGTTATCTTTGATTATTTTAAATATATTATCAGGGTCTATTTGGTTGCGAATATAGCCATAGATTTTTTTAATATTTCTACTTCCTCCTTAAGTCTTACATTTTCTTTTTTAATCTTTAGAATTTCTTCAAGATTAGTAGTATCACCTTTTACTTCAATAGGGGCCTTTTTCTTTACCCAACCACGTACTGTGCTTTGGCTTAGGCTATATTCGTCTGCTACTTCTTTAACTGGCTTTCCTGGTAATACTAATTCTGCAATCATAGTTTTAAATTCATCTGTATAGGTATTTCTCTTAGACATTTATGGACACTTCCTTCCTCATTTTTAGTATACAGAAAACCTTATTTTGTGTCCATGGTTATATACTAACATCAGTAATCTTATTCAATTGTCTATAATTTCGAATTCTTATAATTATATATTAATACAATATTATCATTTAATTCTTGATGGAGAATCCATAAAGCTTCTGATTGAAATTATTGCAAAATTATTACTTAAAAGAAAAGTAAACTATAATAAATATAATGCTTTTAGTGATGGAGTTAAATTATTAGAAAAAAAGATCCCCAAAAATAAAGAACTAAAAGAACTAGAAGAGTACAATTTTAAGAGATTTTTTTCAACCACTTCAAATACTTTTGGTGAAGTAAAAAAGTTACCATTTAAATTAGAAATTAAGCCAATCTTGCTGTTTGGTAGTAAACATAATATTAATATATCTGTTTTTATACAATACTGTTTATCAAAAGCACTATTAACTGTTACGAAGGATGATATAAATTATGGCTTAGTAAATTCAAATAGAGCGATGCTTGACAATGATACTAGATTATTATTAGGTAATATTATTAATGTTTTGAATCATTTTTACAAAAAAATGATATTGAAGATCTCTCGAATTTTAAGAAAAAATATTTAGAAAACATGAAAAACAATAATATTGAATTTTATAATAATGAAATAAGTAGCTGTGAGTTAGCATTAATTATCAATAATTA
>JAAZMA010000032.1 GCA_012799055.1 Tissierellia bacterium | reverse complement strand
TATCTTTGTGTCTTTATCTCCAACCAAATTTCATCATATATCTTTATAATATCTTTTGGGTCTTTAAATATTTCCACATCTCCCATTTCTTCATCTGTAGGATAGGCTATTTTACTATTTACTATATGTTCTGGTAATAGTTCTTTGGCTTTATAATTTGGTGTAGAATAGCCAATGTATTCTGTATTTCTTACAGCTATTTCTGGTCTTAAGACAAAATTTATAAACTCCTCTGCTAATTCTTTATTTTTACTAGTTTTTGGTATAACCATACAATCAAACCATAGATTAGTCCCTTCCTTTGGAATGGCGTAGGCTAAATTTTCATTTTCCCAAATACCTGCTTCAGCATCTCCTGACCATACTACTGCCAAAGCTGCATCTTCTGCTACCATCATATCCTTTACTTCATCTCCAACATAGGCATATACTAGTGGTTTTTGTTTTATTAATTCTCCTTTAGCTTCCTCTAATTCCTTTGTATCCCTAGAATTCATAGAATAACCTAATTTTTTTAAAGCTACTGCTATGGAATCTCTTTGGCTATCAAGCATTAGGATTTTTTTGCTATATTTTTCATCCCAAAGTATATCCCAGCTATCTACTTCTTCATCTACCATATTTTTATTATAAAGTATGCCAAAGGTTCCCCAAAGATAAGGTACTGAATATTCATTATTTGGATCGTATTCTAAGTCTAAAAATCTTTCTTCTATATTCTTTAAATTTGGAATATTATTTTTATCTAATTTCTCCAACATATCTTCATTTATCATTCTTTCAATCATATAATCTGAAGGAAATGCTACATCATAACTAGTTCCTCCTTTTTTTAAACTTACATACATATCCTCATTAGTTGCAAAGGTATTATAATTTACTTTTACATTAAACTCTTTCTCAAAATCCTTAATAACTGAAGGTTCCATATAGTCCCCCCAATTATATACATTTAATGTTGGTTTTTTACTTCCACAACCAGTTGCTAATAGCCCCAAAACCATAATTAATCCTAGCATAAAAATTCTTTTTATATTTTTCATATAATATCTCCCCTTTCCCCAATAGATTTTGCTGATCTATTATTTATTATTAAAAGTAATATTAATAAAGATACAAACATTAAAGTAGACAATGCATTAATTACAGGATTTATACCTCTTCTTGCCATGGAGAATATGGTAATACTTAAATTACTTACTCCTGCACCTTGATTAAAGAAAGAAATTACAAAATCGTCAATAGATAATGTAAAAGCTATTAATGCACCAGTTATAATTCCTGGCAATATTTCTGGTATTACTACTTTTCTAATAGCATAAAAAGGTGTAGCTCCTAAGTCCATTGCAGCTTCTGCCAGATGTTTATTCATCTGTTTTAACTTAGGTAATATGGATAATATTACATAGGGTATTGAAAAAGTTATATGAGATAAAAGCATAGTTACAAACCCAGGTTCTAATTTCATAAATCTAAATAATGTCATTAGAGATACACCTGTTACAATATCTGGATTTAATACAGGTAAATAGTTTAAATTTAATATTACTTTTCTTCTAATTCCTGGCATACCATATATACCTATGGCTGCAAAGGTTCCTATTACTGTAGATATTATTGAGGATAAAATTGCTATAACTACTGTATAATACAATGCTCTAAGGATTTCATCATTTCTAAATAATTCCACATACCATTTAAAAGTAAATCCATTCCATACTCCTCTAGATTTAGAATTATTAAAGGAGAATACTACTAAAACTATAATAGGTGCATAGAGAAATAAAAATATTAAAAAAGTGTATATTTTTTTAAACCCTTTCTCTACCATAATCCTCCACCCCCTTCTTTATCCCCTTCAAATTTAGAGGTAATTGCCATTGCAATTAATATAAACACCATCATAATAATAGACATAGCTGAACCAAAATGCCAATCTCCAGTGCCTAAAAATTGTTGTTCAATTAAATTTCCTATTAACATATATTGGCCCCCACCTAATAGTCTAGAAATTACAAAAGTACTTACTGCTGGCATAAACACCATGGTAATCCCAGTAACTATACCAGGTATACTTAAAGGAAATATAATTCTTGTAAACACTTCTAATCTACTGGCACCTAAATCTTCCGCAGCTTCTATTAAAGATTTTTCAATTTTAATTAATACTGAATATATGGGTAATACCATAAAAGGTAAAAAATTATATACCATGCCAAGGAGCACCGCTCCGTCATTGTAAATTAGATTTAATGGTCCAAAGCCTAATTTAGTAATAATATAATTTATAAATCCATTTTTTCCAAGTAATGTTAGCCAAGCGTAGGTTCTTAATAAAAAATTCATCCACATAGGTATAACAAATAACAATATCATCACATTTCTTTTTCTTATATTTTCCCGAGCAATAATCATGGCCATTGGATAACCTAGTGCCAGGCAAATCACCGTAGATTTTAATGCTAATTCAATAGATCTCCACAAAACATCTAAATATCTTGGATCTAAAAACTTCTTAAAATTAGTTATGGTTAATTCCAAATTTCTAATTCCAATATCACTAGTAGTAAGTGAATAAAGTAGTATTAATCCTAAAGGCACCACTATAAATATAGCTATCCATAATATATAGGGATAAGCCCCCCATCTCATTTTCATTGGCTCATCACCTTCTTCATAATATGAATATTTTCAGGAATTACATTCATACCTATTTCTGTACCTACTGGTCTCATTATGGTACTATGAATCATCCATTCTATATCCTTGTCTTGTACTATTATTTCATAATGAACCCCTTTAAAAGTAACAGATGTAACAGTTCCAGTAATCATGCCCTCTTCCACTGTGGTTATCTCTAAATCTTCAGGTCTAATAACCACATCTACTTTTTCATTTTTATTAAATCCACTATCTACACAATCAAATACTCTGCCTCCAAACTCTACAACAAAATCTTCATGCATTATTCCATCTATAATATTACTTTCACCTATAAATTTAGCCACAAAGGCATTTTTTGGCTCATTATATATATCTACAGGGGTACCAATTTGTTGTATAATTCCCTTATCCATAACTACCACTGTATCTGACATGGTTAATGCTTCTTCTTGATCATGGGTTACATATATAAATGTAATACCTACTCTTTTTTGCATATTTTTTAATTCTATTTGCATTTCTTTTCTTAATTTTAAATCCAGTGCTCCTAAAGGCTCGTCTAATAATAATACCTTAGGTTCATTTACCAATGCCCTAGCAATAGCCACCCTTTGTTGCTGTCCTCCTGATAAGGAATCTATAGTTCTATTTTCAAAACCTTTAAGATTTACTAGTCTTAACATTTCCTGAACTCTCGTTTTTATTTCATCTTTAGGAACTTTTTTAATTTTTAAACCAAAGGCTATATTATCAAATACATCCATATGGGGAAATAGTGCATACTTTTGAAAAACTGTATTTATTTGTCTTTCATAGGGAGGCATGTTTGTAATATCCTTCCCTTCAAAAATAACTCTTCCCTCTGTAGGTTGTTCAAAACCTCCAATAATTCTAAGGGTTGTGGTTTTCCCACATCCACTAGGGCCTAATAAGGTTAAAAATTCATTTTTTCTAATATATAAATTTATATTGTCTAATACCCTAGTTCCACCATATTCTTTACATATATTTTTTAAATCAATAGCATGATTTTTTTCCATAAATTGACCCCCTCATATAATATATTTAAAAACTTGGCGGAGAGCTTACCCATAGTACAGTGGCTTTTGTTTTTCCTGCATTTGAAATATAGTGATTAGCATTAGCCTTGTAATAAAAACTCTCTCCCTTTCTCACTTTATATTTCTCGCTACCTATATGAATAAATATCATTCCTGTCATTACATAGCCAAATTCTTCTCCCTCATGGGGAGAATCCTCTTTAGTTCTACCTCCAGATTCTAATTCTATAAGTATTGGCTCCATAATGTTTTTTTGTGCATTGGGAATAATCCACTGAAGTATATATTTATAATCTTCATTTTCTGACACAAAAGCATCTTCTTTTGAAAAAACTATTTTATCGTCTTCTATTTCATTAAAAAAATCCTTTAAATTAGTTCCCAATCCCTCTAAAATATCTGCTAATGTTGCAATAGATGGTGAGGTTAAATCCCTTTCAACTTGTGAAATAAACCCTTTAGTCAATTCACATCTATCTGCCAACTCTTCCTGAGTTAAAGAATTTTGAATTCTAAGTCTTTTAATTTTCTCGCCTATTTCCATATTTATCCCCCCAGTAACTATATATTAAACAATTTATTTAATATTACTAAACTTTTAAACTAACTATATTATTATAAGCAAAATTAATGTAAAATGTCAATAGTATTTTATAAAATATTTTACCTTTCCAAAGCTTCAAATATACATGATTATAGCCAATTAGTCTTTTCATTAGGTTTAATATATAAATCTTTATATTTAATAAAAAAAACCATTTGAGAAACTGGCTTTTAATGGTTTTAAAATTTTTCATAAAAAAAAGCTGGTTATACCAGCTTTTTAAAATTATCTAAAATTATCTATCTGTAGCCTTAAATGGCCTTGCTCCTTTTTTCTCTAAATGCTCATCCCATAGTTTCTCTGCAGTTGGTGCCCAATTCTTAGCTGGTTCTTCTGTTTTTGCAGTTAAATCCCTTACATCTTCCCTATCAATTGGTTGAGTAGAATAAGCACCAGATTCATCTACCATATGCTGTATTTTTTCAGGATTGTCTAGTACAGGACATGGTCTTAAATGGTTTTCATTAAATGGTTGATTTTCTTTATATTGCATAAATAATGGAGATTGTAACGCTTCAATTAAACTTACATCTTTTATATTTACATTGGAATAGTGAACAAAAGCACAAGGTTCCACATCTCCATTAGCATTAATATGAAGATACCTTCTTCCTCCTGCAATACATCCATGTACATATTCTCCATCATTCCAGAAATCTAATAAAAATATTGGTTTTTTACTTCTTAAGTCTCTTACCCTATGGTACATATACTCTCTTTGTTCTGGAGTTGCAATTAAATCTGTAACTGCATCTTTTCCTATGGGCATGTAAGTAAAGTACCATCCAAAGGTACAGCCTTTATCTATTAAAAAGTCAATATATTCCTCTGTAGCTATAGAATCAGTATTGTATTTATGATAGCAAGTTGAGAAACCGAAAATTACTCCCTCTTTCTTCAAAAGGTCCATAGCTTCCATAACTTTTTGATAAGTACCTTCTCCCCTTCTCATATCTGTAGCTTCTTCAAATCCCTCTACTGATATGGCTAATCCAAAGTTTCCTAATTCTCCTAGTTTTTTAGCAAATTCCTCATCTACTAAAGTTGCATTAGTAAAGGATAAGAAAGAACAATCACTATGTTCTTCTGCTAATTTTATTAGGTCGTTTTTCCTAACAAGTGGCTCTCCACCAGAAAATATATACATATAAATTCCGATTTCTTTACCTTCCCTAATTATCCTATCTAATAAATCGTAACTTAAAGAATCAGTTTTGTCATATTCTGCAGCCCAGCATCCAGTACATTTTAAATTACAAGCTGAGGTTGGGTCCATAAGTATTGCCCATGGTACATTACAGTTGTACTTTGCCTTAGCCTTATCTTGAATTGGTATTCCTATTATTCCTGAATTAACCATATAGTTTATTAAAAATTTTTGTCTAGAAGCAGGTGAAAGTTCATCAAAAAATCTTTCTATAAGTTTGTACCAATTGCTATCAGGATTTGCCACTATTTCTTGAAATTTACGATGGAATCCTTTGTGGTTTTCCCTAGTTATTAATTTTTCTGACCAATCTAACAATTTTGGCAAATTATCCATAGGATTTTTTTCAATATATTTTAATCCCTCATTCATCACCTTGGTACTAACTAATTGTTTTACACTTGCCATTATAACTCCCTCCTAAAATTAGGCCTTCAATCCATCAATTAATAAATTTAAAGATTTAGTTTTAGCTTCTCTATCTAATTTATTATTTGTCCTATTAAGTGTAAATGTTTCAATAAAGCTATAAATTGTAACTGCTAAAGATTTGCTATCTACAGGTTTTATTTCCCTAGCTTCTATAGCATTGGTTATTAAATCTTCAATTTTTTCCTTTAGTTTTTGAGTTTCAATTTTTAGATTCTCCAAAAACTCATTTTTACCTCTATTTAATATTAGCCAAGCTTCTAACAAAAGCATAAAAGTATAATTATTGTTTTCGTCATTAGTTAATTGATGGATTACCTCTTTTAATTTTTCTACAAAAGTTAAATTTTCATTAGCAGCAATTACATCCACTTGAGTGTTTATCTCCTCTAATGTACTACCAACAGTATAATAAAAAATTTCATCCTTATTTTCAAAATACTGGTAAAGAGTAGTTCTACCCATTCCACATTTTTTAGATATTAGAGAAAGATTAGTATTATGGTAACCATGTTTTGCAAAGACTATTTTCGAATGTTCTATTATTTCTTTTCTTTTTGAATCGTAATCTACAATTTTCGGCAATTTTCAACTATCCTCCTTCCAGTAAAATAAAATATTGCCTTTATTTTATTTTATACCTATCTGACACTGTTGTCAATATAAAATCTCATTTATTTCCATTTCCCTTTTAATTAATATTATATATTTTCATATTATCTATGGCATTTTTTATTAAAGAATCTATGTCAATATTTTTTTCAGAACTTTCAATATCAATAAGTTTTGGCTTAGTTACTGGATGCTTTGGAGAAAATAATGTACAGCAATCATCATATGGAAGTATAGATAATTGGTATGTATCTATATCCTTAGATATATCAATTATATCAATCTTATCTAATCCAATTAAAGGCCTTAATATAGGTATACTTACTGCACTATTTACTACAGATATTCCTTCAATAGTTTGAGAGGCCACCTGTCCCAAACTTTCTCCTGTAATTAAGGCATCTAGTCCATTAGAAAGTGCTATTTCTTCTGCAATTCTTACCATAAATCTACGAGATAATATGGTCATTTCTTTTTCAGGACATTTCTTATTTAATTCTTTTTGGATATCCAATATATTTACACTATATAATTTTATATTTCCTGTATAAATACTTAATTTTCTAGCTAAATCCTTTACCTTCTCCTCAGCCCTTTCGCTAGTAAAGGGATAGGAATGAAAATGGACACCAGAAATATTCATTCCCCTTTTAGCCATCATAAATCCAGCTACTGGACTATCTATACCTCCTGATAAAAGCAATAATCCATGTCCATTAGTTCCTACAGGCATACCCCTATAGCCTTCTATTCTATCAATATAAATATATGCATTTTTCTTAATATCAATATATAGATAGAAATTGGGATTATGAACATCTACAGTTAATTCTTCAAAATTTTTTAGAATAACTCCTCCAATATGACTGGAAATTTCAGGAGATTTTATTGGAAAAGATTTGTCTGCTCTACTAGTTTCTACTTTAAAAGTTTTTACAGGAGTTTCAGTTAATTTTTCTTTTACCATTTCTAGAGAAGCTAATTCTATTTTTTCCATATCCTTTTCTACTCTATAACAAAGACTAATGTAAACCAATCCAAATACCTTTTTTAATCTATTTATAATTAAATCTAAATTTTCCTCAGGAGCTTCTATATAGATTTTCCCCTGTTCCTTATATATTTTATTGTATTGAATTTCATCTATTGCCCTTTTCATTCTAGATATTAATTGATCTTCAAAATACTTTCTATTTAATCCCTTTAATGCTATTTCTCCTATACTTACACTAATAACCTTTTCCAATTTTTTCACCTCATAGTTATTTCTCTAATTTCTTTTATAGATTCTTTTAGTATTTCTATAGTATAGTCTATTTCTTCTATAGTATTTTCATAAGAAAAACAAAATCTAATAGCGCCTTCCCTTTGTAATTCTGTTAGTTCTAATGCTTCTAATACATGAGATTTTTCAGTACCTTTAGAAGAACAAGCGGAGGCTGTAGACACATATATATTCTTATCTTCTAAATAATGAAGAAGTACTTCTCCTCGAGTGTATTCAAAGGATACATTTAATATATAGGGTGAATTGTTTTCTCCCATAGGACTATTTATATGAATATATGGAATTTCATTTAATAATCTATTTATAAAATAAGACTTAAGTTCTCCAATTTTCTTCAAGTCATTTACATAATTCTTCTCCATGATTTCTACAGCTTTGCCTAATCCCATAATTCCTGGTATATTTTCTGTACCGGAACGCAATCCTCTTTCTTGATTGCCTCCAAAAACTATTGGTTCCAATGCTATATCCTTATTGACATATAGCCCCCCTATACCCTTAGGTCCATGAATTTTATGACCACTAAAAGAAAATGTATCTATGCCCCAATTTTTAATATTAACTGGGATTTTTCCAAAAGCCTGGACTCCATCTACATGTAAAATTACATCTGAGCCTACTTCTTTTAATACTTTTTTTATTTCTCCTATAGGTTGTATACTTCCAATTTCATTATTAACTAACATTATGGCTATAAGAATTGTATCCTCTCTAATGGTTTTTCTCAATTCTTCTAGAGAAATAAGCCCATTTATATCTACTTCTAAATAAGTAATTTCATATCCTCTTTCCTCATAATATTTTAGAATATTTAATACAGATGGATGTTCTATACTTGTTGTTATTATATGCTTACCCTTTCTACTATATTTATTTATTATGCCTTGAATAGCTAAATTATTGCTTTCTGTGCCTCCTGATGTAAAATATATTTCATCTTTATCTACTTTTAAAAAATTAGAAATACTTTCCCTTATTGTTTCCACTTTTTTTTCTACATTAAATCCCATTCTATGTAAAGAAGAGGGATTGCCATATTCTTTTTTTAAGTAATAAATCATTTCATCAATTACTTCATCTCTAGCCTTTGTTGTAGAACAATTATCAAAATAAATTTCCAAAATACCACCTCAGTTTTTAATATCCTAAGTCCTCGTCTACTAATAGTACATTAATATTGGCACCAGTAGGATTTCTATGAAGAATTATCTCCACCCTACATATTCTTTCTACAGTATTACAATCACTACATTTCCCTGTTGTTTTACAAGGTGTTTTTGTATCTAATCTTTGTGCATTTTTAGGAGCTGCTATATTTTCTATTCTACGTTTACCATCTTCATAATCTTTAGATATTTTATTCCTTCCAGCTATTATATATACCTTTTCA
This sequence comes from Tissierellia bacterium, assembly GCA_012799055.1. Taxonomy (GTDB): domain Bacteria; phylum Bacillota; class Clostridia; order Tissierellales; family Tepidimicrobiaceae; genus JAAZMA01. The sequence goes on along the minus strand of JAAZMA010000032.1, from coordinate 5,436 downwards.
TGGCCATAAATTAAAGAAGCTACTCTATTGCCTACTCCATCCATACTTACTAATTTCCCATCTAATGTTACAGCATTAGTACTAGATATATATATATCTGTATCCATAGCTTTTTTTAATTCTTCACCTTTATTTTCTGCCATCCAATGCCAATATGTTTCATTCCCTTTTTCTTTAAATTCTTCATATAAATCCATATCAAATAATGTCATTGAGCCACCAAAGGCAATAGATTTGGATTTGCTGATTTCTTCCAAGAGAAAATCTTTAACCTCTTTTACATTGTTAAAAGCCTCCACCTTAAATCCATTTTTTTCTAAAGAAGCTTTAGCTTTTAAAATATTATTATCCATTTTTCCTTCCCCCTTTGTTTTTTCTGTAAATACTATTATACTAGATTTCCAGCCTATATTAAAGATGGACAATAAAGAGTTTAAAAAGAGTTTAAAAAAAATTTAAAAAAAGTGTTGCAAATCCTGTCGTAATTTGTTATACTTTGTACGTGGTTATCCCCCTGGTAACCTCAAATAAGATCTCTATTCCCAATACCCCTTTTGAACGGTATATTTACATCCATTTGGATGGAGCCCCTTTAAGGGGCTTTTTTTTCGTTAAATTTTAGTAATTTGTGATAAAATATAATTACTATATAATGAGGAGGATTTTTATGGCCAATAAAACTGCTATTATTTTTACTGGGGGTACTATTTCCATGAAAATAGACCCAAGAATTCATGCTGCCATACCAGCTTTATCTTCAGAGGAAATTATGGCTATGGTAACAAATATTGAAAAATTTTCTGAGATTGAAATAATTAATTTTTCTAATCTTCCCAGTCCCCATATTACCCCTAAAATGATGATGGAGCTGTCTATTTTAGTAAATAAAACTATAAATAGAGAAGATATAACATCAGTAGTAGTTACCCATGGAACAGATACTTTAGAAGAAACTGCCTATTTATTAGACTTAACTGTAAATACTGAAAAGCCTGTTATTGTAGTTGGTGCCATGAGAAATAGTTCTGAACTTGGATATGATGGTTCTAGTAATCTATCTGCAGCAATTTGTACAGGAATTTCTAAAAATGCCAAAAACAAAGGAGTTTTAGTAGTAATGAATAATGAAGTAAATGCTGCCAGCGAAGTGACTAAAACTAATACTCTGTCCTTAGATACATTTAAATCTCCAGAATTTGGCCCTTTGGGAATAGTGGATAATGATGAAGTAATTTTTTATAGAGATATTGTCAATAGGCAATTTATAGACACTAATGAAATTGAAGAAAAAGTAGGCTTATTAAAAACTGGACCTGGTATGGAATCTGACATTATTAATTTTTACATAAACAATGGATACAAGGGAATAGTAATAGAAGCCCTAGGTAGGGGGAATATTCCTCCCCAAATGATTGATGGAGTTAAAAATGCAATAGAAAAAAACATTCCCATAGTAATGGTTTCTAGATGTCCCACTGGGAGAGTCTTAGATACTTATGGTTATGAAGGTGGAGGAAAACATCTACGAAATCTAGGAGTAATATTTGGTAATAATCTTCCAGGGCAGAAAGCTAGAATTAAGCTAATGTTAATATTAAGTATTACAAATAATATGGAAACCATTAGAAATCTATTTGAAGAATAAAATGGTGCTATTTTTAGCACCATTTATTTTAAATTAAATCCTCTAGCTTTTCTAATTAGATAATTTTCTATTTCTTCTACTCTTTCCTCTAATAATTTTAAATTATACATATATTTTTCTTCTTCAATAATATTAACCCTCTTTTCCAATTCTTTATTTAATTCACGTAAACTTTCTATTTCTTCTTGGAATTTTTTATTTACATCTAGAGCCTCCTGTAACTTAGACTTTTCTTTTTTTTTAATGGGATTTCAATTGCATTATCTAATGTGCCAAAACCAACAAAATTTATATTATTTCCAATGGTCCCAAAAGAATTGTTTAACAAATTTCTATTCTTTTTATTAGTAATATATTTGTATAAAACTATATCCTTGTTTTTTATCCCCTGCCATAGATAAATAGGGCTCCAGGTATTTCCATTATCTAAACTAAATCTACTAATTATATTCTCGTATTCAACCCATACAACCCACAAACTCCCTTCATAATAAATCAATATTGGCCAGCGAATATTTTCTCTATTAGATAATTCCATATCTATTTCTTTTATAATTATATTATTATTACAATTATATCTTTCATATTTCACTACTAAATTTTCCTCATATTGACAATAAACTAAATGTAAATCCTCTCCTATTATTAAACTATCTAAATATAGTTTAATAGTAGGATTCTCAGTTAATTTAACACTATTCTCCCATTTCCATCTTTTAAAGCTGAAATTTTTACAATAAATTTCTTCTGTTTTCTTCTTATTATAATAAATTAATTTTAAACCTTCTTTAGCCTTAAGTATTTTAACAGGATTTAGTATTTGATTTACTTTTATATCCTCTACTATATTTGTTGTCCAGTCTTTTCCATTATAATAATGGTGAATTATTCTATATTTTAAATCTTCTAGTAATACACAGTAAAATATATGTGGTTTATTATTTAAGATTTTTATGTTTAAATTAAAAACTTCTGGTATTGGTTCTTCTGTAAGTATTATTTTTTTTGTATTTTCCTTTTCTATTACCATTAACACTAAATGATAATTTTTGTCTTGAAAAACAATAAATATATTGTCTTTATCATCTATTGAAACATCATAATCTTTTAGTATTCCTTCTGATATTTTTTTCTCGCGTACTTTGTTTTTTTCCCTTTCAAAATAATAAGAACTAATATTCCCATTATTGAGGAAAAATGAATAAAGATTATCTAGAGAATCCTCCATTAATATTAAATTATTATCAGTATAAATCATAATTTCACCACCTTATTATTCTGTTTAATACTATTAATATATAAAAACAAATATTACTAGTATTAATTGTAACCAGAATTAAAGTCTTAGAATATATTAAGATTGAGATAAGAAAATAATCTTTATCTTAAAAAGGAGGGAAAATAATGGATTGTGCAAAATTTAAACCTGAAACCATTGGTTTAGGTGTTACTGATAGATGTTGTATAGGAACCAATATTTGTGAGTGGGATGGAACTTTAAGGGGAGTAAGGACAGAGCCTATATTTGTACAAAAAGTATTTGATGCTACTTTAGTTAATTTACAAGCTCTAAGTACCATAAATAATGTAATATTTACACCTAATTTAGGTAGAGGTGCTAGTATAGTTAGGATTCTAGATATACGATGTAGAAGATTTTTTAATCCAGACAATATAAATGATCCGCGGAATCTATTAGTTGAACCAGAAACAGATTTATCTGGAGGACAGTTTGTTAAAGATGATAAGGGTAGAACGTTAGAAGTAATAGGTCCAGATGGATTTAAATCAGAAAAAATAATTTTCGTAGACACTTCTGAATGTGATGAAGAAGGAAAAGGTACCCCTGTATTTGGAACCCAAAAAGTGAGAATTAGTGGGAATGTAATAGTAGAAATAGACGCAGTAGTACAAACCTCAACAAATAGAAGAAGAAATGTTACTCTAAAAGCTAATGTTCCTATTACACCTGTGGAATTAACTAATTTCTTTGAACTATGTGTACCTTCTGTATTTAATTCAGCATTTTTCCCAAGATTTGCAGAGTTTTGTAATGTTCTATGTGAAACCAGATTAGCTACAAACAATATTACAAGAGATATAAGGATAAATCCAGAAACTGGTGAAGTTAGAGTGGACCTAATTATTGCCATCTGTATATCTTGTGAGAAAAAAATAGTAGTACCAGTTCAGCTTTGCGTTTTATCTACAGGATTTGTTCAAATATCTCCAGAGGTATCTCCAATTTGTACCACCTTCCCAACATTGTTTCCTAGACAAATAGACGAAAATAGTGTAGATCCTAATAAACCTTGTCCAAGGCCTAGACTATCTTTAGAATCTGATGAACTATTTGAAGACTAAAAAATAGGTGCCAATTGGCACCTATTTTATTATATCTACAATACTTATATTTTGTGGTTCTAAAAAATTTATAAATTCATTTTTAATTTTAACAATTGCCTTTGTAGGGGCTTGAGGATGTATATAAACAATATCTCCTTCTTGGCCATTACTTAAGAGCACTGTGCAACCTACATAAAATCCAGCAATTTTATCTAAAAAAATCCTTGTGATTCTAGGCTCCAAAACAGTAAAACTTTTTTCTTCTAATATTTCTGCTGCAAAAAAAGGAGAAGATTTAGGCTTATATACCCTATTAGATGTAATTGCATCATATGTATCACATACTGCAATAATCTTTGCGTATTCATGGATTTCATTTCCCTTTAATCCTAGGGGATATCCAGAACCATCCTCCCTTTCATGGTGTTGAAGAACCCCTAAGGAAATATTATTGCTTATACCTACAGTTTCCTTTAGTATATTATAACCATATATAGGATGTTCTTTTATTTTACCAAACTCCAGCTCTGTTAATTCACCAGGTTTATTTATTATATTGTCAGGCACTTTCAACTTACCAATATCGTGAAATAATCCTGTTAAGGCCAATTGTTTAATTTGTTTCATAGAATAGCCTAGCCATTTCCCCAACATGGTTGCTAACATAGATACATTTAAACTATGATTAAATGTATAATCATCTTTTTCTTCTAGCTCCCTAATTATACCTAGTATATTATCATTTTTTAAAACCTCATCTACTAATTCATTTACTTCTTCATTAATTTCTGTTAAAATTATTTTTTTCCCAATTTTTATATCAGCAAATACATTCTCCATTTTATCTGAAAGTATTTCATATTTTATTTCTAGACTATTATTACTTATTTCTTGAGGCATATTATCTTCACTATAAATATAAACATATCTAATTCCATAATTATGAATTCTTTTTATGATTTTTTTATTTAATACTGTATTTTTCGAGACTAATATGGCACCAGATCTTAAACTGTCTACATCTTCCGACAATACCATTCCTGGCTTTAATTCGTTAGTACTTTTTTTAATCATCTCTATCCCCCCATAATCAATCTCATATTTAAGTATTATTTCAAATGGTCCCCTATTTCTTTTTCTAAAAAACTTTTATCAAATATTTTAGATGCAAAAAATGTAATTATTATGGCTACAATTAATCTGGTGAAAAATAGCAACCATAAATTTGCACCTACTACAGTAAAAATTAAAGTGTCTTCTACAATAGCATGACAAATAATTAAAAATATAATTATTGTATATAGATCTTTACTCCCTAAATTGTTATCCTCTGCACTTTCTATGATTACTCCAGCCCCATAGGCTAGACCAAAAAATATTCCTACTAATAATGGAAATACTGCCCCATTAGATATATTATAAAATCTTGCTATAGGCTTTAGCTT
>JAAZMA010000258.1 GCA_012799055.1 Tissierellia bacterium | reverse complement strand
TTACTAACTTATTGTAAATATTTGAATCCTACGTCAATCCTAATATAGATTTTTAATAAAAGTGTACCATGGTCCAAACTTAAATATAGGTTTTAAATAGAAGTGCCTCCTAGGGCCAAACTTAGTATTGGTTTCAATGGGAGTGCCCAGTAGGACTAACTTATGGTGAATAATAGGAGACAGCTAGGATAATTCCTAACTCTACTTATTTAATAGATGTGTAAAGCTTCTAGTTGCCCTACTATTTGGCACAAAAAAGAGGCCAAAGGCCTCTTAATTCACAATTTGAAATTAGCAATAGTCTAAGCTATTTCCTATATATTATTGCTCCTAAGTTTCTAAACTTTTCTTCTATATTGGAGTATCCTCTGTCAATATGATAAATATTTTCTATTTCAGTAACTCCATTGGCTACTAAACCTGCTAATACTAAAGCTGCTCCAGCTCTAAGGTCTGTAGCTTTAACTGGGGCACCTGCTAGTTCGTCTACTCCTTGAATAATGGCGGATTTTCCGTCTATTTTAATATCTGCCCCCATTCGTTTTAATTCGTCTACATGCATAAATCTATTTTCAAATACAGTTTCAATTACTACACTTGTCCCATTACACACACTCATAAGTGCCATAAATTGTGCCTGCATATCTGTAGGAAAACCTGGATAAGGTAGAGTCTTAATATCTGTTGCCTTTAAATTATCTGGTCCAATTACTCGAATTTTATCTCCATTTTCATAAATTTCGCAGCCAACTTCTCTTAATTTAGCTATTACTGGTTTAATATGACTAGATATAGTATTTTCTACTACCACATCTCCTTTAGTAATGGCAGCAGCTACCATAAAAGTTCCTGCTTCAATTCTATCTGGAATAATAGAATGAGTAGTGCCTCCTAATTTTTCTACACCTTTAATTCTAATACTGCTGGTTCCAGCACCCTTTATATCTGCACCTAATTTATTTAAAAAATTTGCTAAGTCTACTATTTCTGGCTCCATGGCAGCATTATCAATTATGGTTTCTCCTTCTGCCATAGTGGCAGCCATCATAATATTTTCTGTAGCACCAACACTTGGGAAGTCTAAATATATTCTATCACCCACTAATTTATCTGCATAGGCTCCAATATTCCCATGGTCTACATCTATTTCTGCACCTAATGCTCTAAATCCTTTTAAATGCAAATCTATAGGCCTAGTGCCTATGGCACAGCCTCCTGGCAATGAGGTTTTAGTTTTACCTATTCTAGTTAATAATGGTCCCATTACTAAAAAAGATGCCCTCATTTTACTCATTAATTCATAAGGTGTTTCATAATTTTTTATATTACTAGAATTTATTTTTATTGTTTCTCTATCTAAAAATTCCACTTTAGCCCCTAAAGATGTTAGTACTTCACATATTACTTCTACATCTTTTAGTCTTGGTACATCTTCTAAAATTATATCCTCTGTTCCCAAAAGAGACGCAGCTAAAATTGGCAATGCTGAATTTTTGGCTCCACTTACCCTTACATTTCCCCTTAATGGAGGACTTTTTTCCACCATTATTTTTTCCAAAGAAATCCCCTCCCACTTCTAATAACCAATGCTTATAATAGGTGTTCCTATCCAAATATAATTTTTATTTTCATATTCATTAAAACGAATTCCTATATTCAAATTCATTTTTTTACTACCTGTATAAATGTATTCATCAATATATGGGGTAAATATAGAATAGGATAGGACTCCATCTTCAATGTATTCTTCTACTAGTTTTCCTTTTATTAATTTAATAGTTTTAAGTACATTCCCATCTATTTCTTTCAAATCTAAGTCCTCATTAAATGTCCCAACTACACAAGTTGTTATATTTATTGGTTTGTCGTATTTGTGGAAAATTTTTTCCACTTTTACTATTATATCATTTATTTCAACAAATTGCAGCTTCTTTATTAAATTTATAAATAGGGAGGTTTCACCTGAATTTTTGTCAAAATCCTCATAGCTTGATAATGTAAAGGTGATAAAATTATTGTCCCCATCCACGCCCTGCACTATTAATTGAATAAATCCTTCTTCTTGGATTAATTCTTCAAAATAATATTCTTCCAAATTTATATGTCCCCTAATTCCCAATTCTTGTCTAATTTCATTTCCTATTAATAGTATTTCCTCTTTAGAAATAAATTTTTCTATAATAGTACCGCCTATATCTACATCCCCTTCAACAAATTCTGCACCAATTTCTTCTAAAATTCCCATTAATAAATCCCTTTCCTCAACCTTTGGCTGACTAAATCCAAATATTGGTACTAATAATAAAATTATAATAATTAACAGTAAATATTTATAAATTCTCATACCCCTTCCTCCTTCTTTAGTTTACAGTTGACAATTACCAATTATTTAAGTCCAGCTTTTGGTTTTTTATTGTCAATTGTATAAAGGAAGGGTATCTTTATAAAAATGTAAAGGGGGACAAAACATTTTTACAATAAAAAATACCCTTTCCTTATGATAAAAGTATTGCCAAGAAAGGGTACTTTTTATACCTAAATAATCAATTTATTTACTATCAATTTTTTTTAAGCCTGCAACATCTAGTCTATTTAAGGCTCGTTTAAGTGCCAATTCAGCCCTGTCTATATCTAGACCTTCTGGTCTTTCTCTTAAACGTTTTTCCGCTCTTTCTTTTGCAGCCTCTGCTCTTTCAATATCTATTTCTTCAGGCCATTCACAAGAATCTGTAATTATTGTGGTTTTTTCCTTTTCCACTGAAATATAACCACTTACTGCTGCTGCCACTTTTTCTTCTCCATCTTTTAAGATTCTAATTTTTCCAATAGCCAGTGGTGTAATAATAGGGGCACGGTTTTTTAAAATAGCCATTTCCCCCTCTACCCCTCTAACTATTACTCTATCTACTTCACCTGAGAAAAAAGCCCTTTCAGGAGTTACAATTTCAAGCATAAAACCCATATTATCCCTCCATGCCTTTGGCTTTTTCTATTGCCTCATCTATAGTTCCCACCATAAAGAAGGCTTGCTCTGGAAGATTATCATGTTTCCCTTCTAATATTTCTTTAAATCCTCTTACAGTTTCATGAATAGGTACATATTTCCCTTCCATACCTGTAAATTGTGATGCTACAGAGAAAGGTTGAGATAAGAATCTTTGGATTTTTCTAGCCCTAGATACTGTCAATTTATCTTCATCTGAAAGTTCATCTATTCCAAGTATGGCTATTATATCCTGTAAATCCTTATATCTTTGTAATACTTCCTGAACTCCCCTTGCTACTTCATAATGTTCCCTACCAACTACCTCAGGGTCAAGTATTCTAGATGTTGAATCTAGTGGGTCAACTGCAGGGTAAATTCCCAATTCTGCAATTTGTCTAGACAATACTGTAGTAGCGTCTAAGTGAGCAAAAGTAGTTGCTGGTGCTGGGTCAGTTAAGTCGTCTGCTGGTACATATACTGCTTGCACAGATGTTATGGAGCCTTTTTTAGTAGAAGTAATTCTCTCTTGAAGAGCGCCCATTTCTGTAGCCAATGTTGGCTGATACCCTACTGCAGAAGGCATTCTACCAAGTAATGCTGATACTTCTGAACCAGCTTGTGTAAATCTAAATATATTGTCTATAAATAATAATACGTCTTGCCCTTCTTCATCTCTAAAATATTCTGCCATTGTAAGGCCAGTAAGCCCTACTCTCATTCTAGAACCTGGTGGTTCATTCATTTGTCCAAATACTAATGCAGTTTTATCTATAACTCCAGATTCAATCATTTCGTAGTATAAATCATTACCTTCTCTAGTTCTTTCACCAACTCCTGCAAATACAGAAAGTCCACCATGTTGTATAGCAATATTATTTATTAATTCCATAATTAAAACAGTTTTTCCTACTCCTGCACCACCAAATAGCCCAATTTTCCCACCTCTAGAATAGGGAGCAATTAAATCTACTACTTTAATTCCTGTTTCAAATATTTCTGTAGAAGTTTCTTGTTCCTCAAAGGATGGCGCTGGCTTATGAATAGGAGAAGTCATCTTTGCATTTATCTCTCCCTTTTCATCTATAGGCTCACCTAATACATTAAATAGTCTACCTAAAGTTTCCTTACCTACTGGAACAGTTATAGGCTCTCCAGTATTTACTGCTTCCATACCTCTAATAAGTCCATCAGTTGGACCCATGGAAACACATCTTACTGTGTCATCTCCAATATGCTGAGCTACTTCTACTACTAGCCTTTTTCCATGATTGTCTATTTCAATTGCATTTAATAATTCTGGCAAATTATCTTCACTAAATCGAATATCCACTACAGGGCCTATAATGGATACTATTTCACCTATGTTCTTTTCCATATCCCACACTCCTTTCCTTGTTACTTAAGAGCTTCAGCACCTGTAACAATTTCTGAT
>JAAZMA010000141.1 GCA_012799055.1 Tissierellia bacterium | reverse complement strand
TTATTATAAAAAAAGGTTTTTGACCACATGAAAGAGTTTAGTATCATATTTTCTAAATATTATAATAAAAAAACCTAGGGTATAATCCTAGGCGTTGTTAGTGTAATATATTTCTACCAAAATTAGTAATTGAAAATAGTTACTAATTTATCTTTATATAATTACATGTAACAAATAGCGCCCCATGGATAGTTTTCCCATGACAGTGATTTAGTTATTCACTAAACCCCCAACTATTGAACTGAGAACTATTCAACAGTTTCGGCACGTCAGCCTTTCTATATCAGTATTGAAGGTTTCCATCTTGTCACCTGATATATACTCTTCTTCGATGCTCCTCTATTTATTAATTACATATTTATTTTTGTCTTGTAAGTTAACTATATAACTTTAATAATAAATTTATCATATTGACAAACTCTATGTCAAGTGTAATCTGAATTATATTTTATATAATGAAAAACAAAGCTAATCATTATTATTTCGACTGGCTTTGTTTTTCAAATTAACACTTCATTACATTATTTAGCTTTCTTGTTTTTATTCAAAGGTAACTATGGATTCTGCTCTTTTGATTCTCAACAATACTGTTTCCAGTATTCTCATTTTGTGATTTAATTCTTCTGGCCCTATATAAGCTGTTACCATATCTTGACCAATAACTAAATCCATGTTTTGTGGTGCTATAGATACTAGAATAGCTTTGTTAGCAGGAATTACTGGAGAAGTATATACATGACCATTAATTAATTCCTTAATTCTTTCTATTTCTAATACACCTGTTCCGTCTTGTAATCTTTGCATTTGTGTATATAAATCAGTACTAGTCACCAATGCATATGGACCATAAATACCTTTTTGTATTAATTTTTCCATCCCTTTAGCTATGTCATTGAAGGGGTTATCCCCTTTATTCCAATCGCTTTTTTCTATGATTTGTCTTCCTTCAACATTTAAAAGCCCTTGATACTCCAAATCTCCACTACCATTGAAAATTAGGTAATCTTCCTTTTTAGCACAAACAGTGGCAGCTGCAGAAACCGATGATAGATCTAGAGGCAAGTCCATTTGTCTACTATTTTCCACATCTCTCCAAGAAATAGATAAATCCTTATAAATCATAGGAATAGCTACAAATTTTCTATTACTAGGAGAAATTTCTGTGGTTTCACTATCTCCAAATAAATCTATTTTTCCTTCTTCATCATAGTTAAATTCATCCAATTGTATGCTTTGAACTCCTGCTCCTAGAGGCCCATAAATATTTAAAATTCTTCTGCCTATTAGCTGTTGTGATGCTATTTTTACTACTTCTTTATCAATTTTTTCCCATAATTCATCGCTAAAAGGTGCATCATCTCTTAACAAATAGTCCATTTTATTACCTCCTTCTTTATTTTTCTAATAAACTTCCCACTGTTGATTTTAATTTATCTTTTTTCTCTTCTGGGATTCCACTTTCCTCTAATGCTAATTCTGCCATTAATTCTTTGACTTCTTCCACTCCTTCGTCAAAAAATTCACCTTCTTTAGGGTCAAGAATTTTTAATAATTCCATTAATTCCCCAACATGAGCTTTTTCCTCATCACGAATATCAGCTAATATTTTCTTGGCTCTAGGATCATCAGTAGCTTGAACATG